>JANLXV010000409.1:0-8647 GCA_031365305.1 Chitinophagaceae bacterium | reverse complement strand
CAAAAAATGCTACAGAAGTATTATTTAATATTGGCGCAGATACCAAAGAAGAAGTAAATGAATTTGCTGAAAAGGTTAAAAAAGCCGGCGGTAAAGTTTACAGGGGCCCGGAAGAGAAAGATGGCTGGATGTATGGCTGCGGTTTTGCAGATGTAGATGGCCATCGCTGGGGTGTATTGTATATGGATATGAGTAAGTATCCGAAATAAAACCTTACCCAAACCCCTCTCAATCCTTCGACAGGCTCAGGAGAGGGGCAAGCAATTTCTTAATGATCATTTAGAGGTAAGCCTCTTTTCTGAAATTCTTTCCAGTTTACAAAATCAGGGCCTTTCCTGTTTTCAATCATCGTTATACAATCCTCAACGGGGCATATTAACTGGCAAAGATTACAGCCTACGCAGTCTTCTTGTTTAATAGTATAAGTGTTATACGGATTGCCAAAATCTAAATTGATGGCCTGGTGCGCTGCATCTTCACAGGCTATATAACAAAGCCCGCAATGAATGCATTTGTCCTGATTGATGTGAGCGATGTGATGATAGTTAATGTCAAGGTCTTCCCAATGTGTAATATTGTTTACTGATTTACCAATAAAGTCTGTTATTTTTTCAAAGCCTTTTTCATCCATCCAATTATTCAAGCCTTCACAAAGGTCTTCTATAATCCTGAAGCCATGCGTCATCACAGCTGTACAAACCTGCACAGACGTACTGCCAAGCAACATAAATTCCACTGCATCCTTCCAGGAGCTTATACCACCGATACCTGAAACAGGTACTTGCCTGGTTGTTGCATCCTGGCTGATGGTTGATAACATTTTTAATGCAATAGGTTTTACAGCCGGACCGCAGTAGCCACCGTAAACACTTTTGCCGGCCACGTAAGGATTTGGCACAAATGTATCAAGATTGATACCCGTTATAGATTGAATAGTGTTTATTAACGACAAGGCATTAGTGCCTGCTTCAACCACCGCTTTACCTGTTGGCACAACGCTGTGTACATTAGGCGTAAGCTTGGTTATAACCGGTATAGTTGCCGCTTCCATCACCCAGCCAACTACTATGCTGGCTATCTCCGGATCTTGCCCAACCGTAGCGCCCATGCCTCTTTCCGTCATCCCATGCGGACAACCAAAATTCAATTCGATACCATGTGCGCCTGTGTCCTCAACCTGTTTAATTAATTCGTGCCAGCTTTGCCTGTTATTATCGGCCATTAAAGAAACGATCATTGCCCGGTCAGGAAATTCTTTTAACACCTCTTTTATTTCTTTTAGATTTATATCTAACGGCCGGTCAGAGATGAGTTCGATATTATTAAAACCCATGGCTCTTTTACCATTGTAGTCAACGGCTGAATAGCGGGAGGATACATTTTTTATTTGTGTCCCAAGCGTTTTCCAGACCGTGCCGCCCCAGCCCGCTTCCAGGGCACGCAATACGTTATAGGCTTTATCAGTTGGCGGCGCACTCGCCAGCCAGTATGGGTTTGGAGATTGTATGCCAATAAAATCGCAATGCAGCGAAGCCATTAGTTTATTTTAAAAAGTAATTTGACCTATCGGAAAGCTGAGTAAAAATTAATGAACTTATACAAAGGTAGAAAAGCTTTATGCCCTTTTCGATATTTAAAAAGGCGAAAAATTATTTAATAATTGCCCTGATAAAAAATTACATGTAGCAGGCCTGTTTTACAATATTGTAATTTTGATTGCCCGTCTGTTTTCTGCAAAATTTTGGGTATATATCATTTAATAACGCAGCTTCATGAAGGATCGCAACTTAAAATATCTCTGTTTAATAATTGTACTATTTATTAACATTCTAAAACCTGTGTTTTGTCAAATACCTGATTTCTCAAGAGTACCTGTTTTGCATGATGGGGACAGTGTAAACATTGTCTATCTTATTAATCATGGTGTAAAAATTTCTGAGGGCAAAGTAATAAGCTGGTTTCCGAAAGATTCTCTTACAGCAAAACAAATGCATGAGATTGTAACTATGATAAATACCGGCATCAGCGCCGCAGAAAAATTTATTAACGCTCCTTTACCATGGCAGTTGCATCAATCAACGCAACCTTACACTTTTTATTTTCGCTTTGACCGGTTTGTATCTCATGCTTCCCAGGCCGGCTTTGTATCTATTCCGTTCTGGCGGATTAAAGATGGAAAGTCGCCCTGGCTGCATGAAGTGATGCATGAAATGTTATACACTAAAAACGGAAGTTGGTATAGCAACAATGTGACAGATAAAGAACACGATGAGCAAATGCCACTTTGGTTGTTTGAAGGATTGCCTGATTATATCTCATCCGAAGTATCCTTAATTGAAAATCTGCCATGGTTTGACGTTTTCTCAAATAGCCGGCAAACAAATATTGATAGTTTATTTTTTAAAGAAACCGGGGCAGATAAATTTTCATATATCCTCTCATTTATTGGAAGCAAGGGAGTGATGCCTGAATTATTTTCAGATGACAGAATGCTTTATGCGCCTGTTTTTTATCATGGCTCATCTTCTTTTGTAAAATATATTGCGGATAGTTATAGCATAAAAATCCTGTTAAATAGCATGTCATCTTTTAAAGCCGAACAGGCAACTATAGAAAAATTAACAGGCAAAACAATTGAGGTATTAAAAAAAGAGTGGCTGAATAAATTTAAACCAAAATTAAAAATTGATTAACAGAGAGTGCAGGTACCGGAACAAATAAGTTTTTAGAAATTTATACCCTCTATCTGCACGTTTATAATTTCGCAAAATTGCCCGTCTTCATCAAGCTCAAATTCTACAAGCCAGTTTTCTTTTATAACTATTTTTTCAGAAGATAATGTAAGGCTAACATCGTAATTACCTTTTACACGGCAGCTATTGTCTTCAATGGTGCAAACCACATCACTTATTTCCTGCAATTCAATATCATCGTAAGCTTGTTTAAAACGATTGATGAGATTGATATATTCTTCTTCTGTAACAGGATAGTGGTTGTTGATCCGCAGATGGTCTTTTTTCAGGCAGGGCATCCAATTGTTCTCCTCTTTTTCTAAAATAACTTTAATGCAATCATCTGTGGCATGTCTCATATTATCATATTTATGATCAGGATGAAATTCATCATAAGTAAAACAAATCATCATACCCGGCACATTCATATCATCCATTTCATGCTCAAATAATTCTTCAGTTGTAAAACGATATAATTCTTTCTTAGAAATATTAGGGCTGCAAACGGATAGATCAATACCATATTTTTTCAGGTATTCATCAAGCTCATGCCAGGCATTTTTTATGTCATCATCGAAAATTTCTGTTACCGCTTTAAAATGACACGGCCTTTCTATCTTATCAAAAACTTTTATGGTTTTGCGCTCTTCATATTGCTTTTCAAACTCTATAATATTTCTGAGAAATTGATTCTCAATATCGGCTGGTAATCCGGGCCCAGTCTGCATAGCTCCAAATTGGGCACCCTGCTCCAACATAAGCTTCATTTTCAAAAACTCATTTTCATTTTTAAGATTTTCGTCCTCGGAAGATTTAGAATTTTGATGCATAGCTGATATTTTAAAATATAATTTACTGAAAGTAATTAGTAACGAAAAATGTTTTAGAATACTATTGTTCGCCTTTTATAAACAGCAATAAAAGCAGGTGGTTAACATACAATATTTTTTTTCAAAAAAATTGCAGAGCTATTTTTTTCACGCAAAGACGCTAAAGAAGAAAAGGCGCAAATATTATAAATGATTAACTATTCTGTGTATGCCATCCTTGATTAAATTGACATTAAAATTAATTAGCAAACCTAATTTTATACCAGTTAGTTTTAAATAAGTTTGAACTTGTTTAAAGTGAACAGGTGCAAGTAGTTCAACAGACTTTAATTCTATTATCACTTTACTATCAACTATAAAATCAGCCTGAAAACCAGTTTCTAATTTTATTGTTTCATGATCAAAGGAATAGCTTGCTGTTTTGTAAATGGTATTTCTAATTTTGCCCACTCGTAGTTAAAAATTTCTTCGTAAACACTTTCAAATAGACCAGGACCATACTGTTTATGAATTTTAAAGCACCTATCAACAACCAATTTTGAAATTTCGTTTTCTGTAAGCATTAATGACAATGATTTGCTTTACGAAGACATTAAAAGCAAAGCTGTAGAATTCATCCTTTGCGTCTTTTCAACTTTGCGCCTCTGCGTGAGAATTCAAATAATTTAATATTCCAACCGCCGCATCTTTACCGGCCTGCACGGCATCAACAACTTCCTTACCACCGTTTACACAATCGCCGCCGGCAAAAATACCTGGCAAATTTGTTTCACCATTTGAATGTACATTAATTCTTCCTTTATCATTTTGAAGATTATATGCATTAATTAATGTTTCAAACGGGCGCTGGCCGGTGGCTTTTATAATCATGTCTGCCTCAAGCGTAAAAGTTTCTCCGGTTGGTATAACAGTGCGGCTGCCAGCCACATCTTCATCAGCAAATATCATCTTATTCAACAGCATGGCCTTTACTTTGCCATTCTCGCCTGCAATGGCTACAGGTTGCGCCATCCATTCAATACCACAGCCATCAGTATAAGCAATATCCAACTCAGCCTGCGTACAACTTTTTTCTGCTTCGCTGCGCCGGTAAACAATCGTCACTTTTTTTGCGCCAAGTCTTTTGGCCTGTGTAGCTGCATCAATTGCCGTCATGCCCATGCCAATAACAATTACATAATCACCTATAGGTACATCAGCGAATGTTTTATCCCGTATTTTATAAATGAAAGAAATGGCATCTTCCACACCTTCAAGTTCTTCACCGGGAATGTTAAGTCTGTTGGTTAAACCAACACCCATGCTTAAATACACTGCATCAAAGTTTTGTTGCAATTCATGCAGTGATACGTCTGTGCCAAAAATTGAATTATATTTTATTTGTATGCCTCCAATTGAAGTAATAAAATTGATTTCATCTTCACAAAATTGAGGTGTTACTTTATAAGCCGCAATGCCGTAGGTCATCAACCCGCCGCCTTTGTTTTCCTTTTCAAATATGGTGACATCAATGCCTTCCCTTGATAATGCATGTGCGCATGACAAGCCGGAGGGGCCGGCACCTACGATTGCTACGGTTTTTCCTGTTGATGCTTTTCGCTCAAAAAGAGGCCATTTTTCTGCGATAGGTTTTTCGGTAGCATAGCGTTGAAGCTTTGCTATTTCTATTGGCTTCTCATGTAGAAGATTATATACACATGAGCCTTCACATAATTTTTCTACCGGGCAAACCCTTGCGCAACCTCCGCCAAAAATATTCGCAGTAAAAATGGTTGTTGCAGAACCTTTACTATTATCCGTAGTAATTTGTTTGATGAACTTTGGAATATTAATGCTTGTCGGGCATTGCTTTACACACGGGGCATCATAACAAAACAGGCAACGGTTAGCTTCCTGTACAGCAGCTTCCTTATTGGCAAAAGGCGGATGAATGTCTGAGAAGTTTTTTTCATATTCTTCACCAGTTAACCGATCGCTTTTTATCATCCTGATAGTTATTTTTACCGATGAATTTTTATGATGGACGAAGTAGGTTCTATTTGCATTTTCACATTTTGAATTTTGAATTTTGAATTCAATATTCACATAACTCAAAGCTCCACCAGCTTTCCATAAGTCTCCGGCCGCCGGTCTCTGAAAAATTGCCAGGTGCTTCGCACATCATCTATCATATCCAAATCAAAATCTGCTACCAGCAATTCATCATTATCTTCAGAGGCCTGCGAAAAAATCTGGCCTCTCGGGTCAACAAAATAAGATGAGCCGTAAAACTTTCCGAGGTTCCAGGGCTTCTCAACACCTACCCTGTTTATGCAGCCCATAAAATAACCATTAGCAGCCGCATGTGCAGGCTGTTCAAGCTTCCATAAGTATTGCGATAAGCCGGCAACCGTTGCGGAAGGATTGTAGACAATCTCAGCACCGTTTAAGCCAAGGCATCTTGCGCCATCGGGGAAATGCCTGTCATAACAAATGTATACGCCGATTTTGGCATACCTTGTTTGAAAAACGGGGTAGCCCAGGTTGCCGGGTTCAAAAAAGAATTTCTCCCAAAAACCAGAGGTATGAGGTATATGATTTTTACGATACTTGCCCAACAAAGTGCCATCAGCATCAATAACTGCCGCGGTGTTATATAACACACCGGCCTGTTCTTTTTCATACACGGGCACAATCATCACCATGTTATATTTTTTTGCATAGGCCGCCATGCGTTCAATATTGGGGCCTGGCACAGCTTCTGCCGAAGCATACCAATCTGCATTTTGCCCCGGGCAGAAGTAGGGTGTATTAAAAATCTCCTGCAGGCAAAGTATCTGAACGCCTTGTTCACCGGCCTTTTCAATGAATGGCAAATGTTTTTGAACCATGGCTTCCTTTATCTCAGCAATGGTTCCTTCACCTTCACTTTTAGGTAAGCTCATTTGTATAAGCCCGGACTTTATCATTCTTGACATTAGGTTTTACATTTAAAGTATAAATGTAGAATTTTGATTGGTGAATGAAGCGTTAGAAAAAAATTTAAAGGAAGAATATAGACGGAAATTTATCGAAGCCTTTTGGTGCAATCTGTTTCTTTCGCCTTTCTGCAACCAAGGGAAAATTTATTCAGGATATATTTAAAAGGTGTGTGAACCTAAAGCAAAGCTTATTGAATCAATTCATCATCAATGCATCGCTTCTGCCAGATCAACCGGGTTTGTTTTTTTACCTCTAACCAATAAAATAAAAGGAATACAAATCAGAAATATAATACCAAGGTATAAAAACACATCCATGTAAGATAAAACAGAAGCCTGTTTGGTTACATTAAAGTCAAGAGATTTATAAGCGGCCTTAAGAGCAACATCAGCCGTCATGCCTTTACTCATAAAAGAGTGTTGAATTATGTTTACGCGTTGCTGCACAGCCGCATCGTTTACATCAAGGTTAGACACAAGATTACTCCGGTGTACCATGTTTTGCCTTGATAAAAATGTAGTGATAGCAGCCACACCAAACGAACCGCCAAGCTGCCGCATCATGCCTGTAAAAGCAGCGCCCTGGCCTATTTGCTGGCCTTTTAATGTGGACAATGACAGGGCGGTTATCGGAATAAATAGTAAACCTAATCCCACGCCTCTCATGATCAGCATCCAAAAGAATGCGTCTGCGCCTGTATCCGGTGTCACAATTTTATAACCCCAAAAACTATACACAAAAAATACCAGCATACCCAGGGCAACAAGATATTGCTGTTTAACGCCACGCTGAAGAAGTTTACCTATAAGTGGCATCATAAAAGCGGTAGTAAGCGCTGCCGGTATCATCAAGGCGCCGGATTGTTGGGCCGTCCAGCCAAGTGTACTTTGGGTATACAGGGGAATAATAAATGTAGAGCCATATAAACCAAAGCCCAGGATGAAAGACATCACCGTACCAATACGCAGGTTACCATTTTTTAAAACTCTTAAATCAACAATGGGATCTTTATAGGTCAGTTCACGCCATATAAAAAAGAATAACCCCAGCACTGCTGCCACAAGTAAGCCTACAATGATTTTGCTGTTAAGCCAATCATCTTCATGCCCTCTTTCCAAAACATATTGCAGAGAACCTACCGTTATTGCCAGTAGCGCAATACCCAAAAAATCTATTTCATGACGGGCCTTTTTCTCCGCGTATTTTGGGCTACGCACAAATTGCAGTGTAAGCAATGTTGCTACAACGCCGATTGGAATATTAATATAAAATATATATGGCCAGCTAAAATGATCTACTATATATCCACCCAAAGGCGGGCCTAAAGTGGGGCCAATTATCACGCCCAAACCATAAATGGCCTGTGCCATTCCACGTTTTTCAGGAGGATAAGATTCAGTGATAATGGTTTGAGAGGTAACCAACAATGCCCCACCACCAAGGCCCTGGAGAAAGCGAAAGGCAACCAGTTCCCATATATTATCAGCATTGCCACAAAGAAAAGAACAGACGGTAAAAATAACTATAGATGCAGCAAAATAATTCCTTCTGCCAAACTGTTGCGATAACCAACTGGTCATCGGTACAATGATCACGTTGCCTATAGCATAGGCTGTTATTACCCAGCCCACTTCAGTAAGCGTTGCCCCGAGGTTACCACGCATATCATTCAGCGCAACATTAACAATTGTGGTATCAACAATTTCAAGCAGGGCGCATAGAATAGCAGTAATGGTGATGATAACCCTGCGTCCACCATATTCAACCAAGGAGTCTTCGTGTACCATAACTTTAAATATTGTTCCTGAAATGTCTTTAATCAAGATGAACATCTACAAATACGTTCATGCCGGGGCGTAGCTTATTGATCAATGAATCCTGTGTGTTACTGAAATCAATTTTTACAGGTAACCTTTGCACTACTTTCACAAAATTGCCACTCGCATTATCCGGCGGCAATAAAGCGAACCTTGCGCCGGTTGCGGGGGAGAAGGAACTCAGCACTGCATCAAAATCATGGTTAGGAAATGCATCTGCATGTACCCGTACTTTTTGTCCTTCGTGCATCTTGTTATATTGGGTTTCTTTAAAATTGGCTACTATCCATTTTTCATTGCTCAGCAC
>JANLXV010000408.1:0-3998 GCA_031365305.1 Chitinophagaceae bacterium | reverse complement strand
GCCGGTTGAAGCCATTAATAAAAACACCTCTTTTGTAATTGTAAATGAAGAGGCCTGCCGTGTGTTACAATTTAAAGACCCATCAGAAGCTACAGGTAAAACAATATGGGTTAATGATAGTGCCAGCTTTATTATTTCCGGAGTGGTAAAAGATTTTCATTTTTCCAGTTTCGTAAGGCCAATTCAGCCTTTGCTGCTTGTTAATAAGCCGGATCAATTTAATATACTCAATCTTAAAGTTGGTAAGGCTGCAAGTCCAAAAATCATTGCTTCTCTTGAAGCGACCTGGAAAACATTATATCCTCATCAGCCATTTGAAGCGCAATGGTTCGATAAGCAATTACATGATCAGCACATACATCAGGATGACCTGGTGTTCATCGGTATGTTAACGGGAATGGCATTGATGATTGCCTGCCTGGGGCTTTTAGGTATGGTGATCTATACAACAAAAAACCGCTCTAAGGAAGTAAGCATACGCAGGGTGATGGGTGCAGGTATTGGGCAGGTGATGATTGAAATATCCAAAGAGTTTATAATACTATTACTTGTATCGGTGTGCCTGGGTCTGCCGCTTGGAATATTTGCCGGCTCTCAATTTTTGCAACAGTACGCTTACCGGATACCGATAAGTTTTGGAATGATGGCAACCAGTGCAGCTGCAATACTTTTTATAGGCGGCATAACCATTGGCTGGCAGGTGTATCGCACGGCGCTTACCAATCCTGCAAAAAGTTTACGAATGGAATAGTAGAAATTTAAAAGTGAGTATACACATAAATGACCGTATAGGATTTTGATTTTTGTCTTTTTACTTTTTCCTTTTCAAGCCATATAATATCTGATTATGATTAAAAATTATTTCAAAATTGCTTTAAGAAATATAGCCCGTCATAAGGCTTATGCTGCTATTAATATTACCGGGCTTGCTGTAGGCATAGCCGCTTGCTTAATACTGTTTACTGTAGTTAAGTATGAGTTAAGCTATGATACATTTCAAAATAATTACAGCAGGACATATCGCATAGTAACCCAGGATAATTTCGCTGAAGGCATAGAGTACACACCCGGCATTCCTTTTCCTGCACTGGATGTGCTGCGGACTACTTTTCCCCAGTATACAACCGGGGCTTTCTTCGCCAGCTATGGCAGCCAGGTTACCGTGCTGGGAGATGATTCGAAAAACACAACAGGTGAAAAAAAGTTTATTGAAGAGACTGGTTTCTTCTTCTGCGATCCGCAATTCTTTTCCATATTTAAATACACCTGGCTCTCAGGATCACCCGAAATTTTAAGTCAGCCCAATGTTGCCGTACTCACCCAAAAAATGGCCGGTAAATATTTTGGCGATTGGAAAAATGCTATAGGTAAATTTTTAAAACTTGATAATACAGTTACCGTAAAAGTTGCAGGTATAATACAGGAACCGCCTGCAAATACTGATTTTCCATTAGGCATAGTAACCTCTTATGAAACAGCCAAAGCCAACGCCGACACTTATGGTTATACCAATGATTGGGGTAACACTACCAGTAATTTTCAGCTGTATATGTTATTGCCGGAAAAGGTTTCTCTAGGCAGGATAAATACACAGCTGGCACAGTTCAGCAAGCAACAATATAAAAATGAGATGACGAGCAAGAAGCTGAGTTTTCTTCAGCCTTTAAAACAACTGCACTTTGATAACCGCTACGGCAATTTTGGTGATCACACCATAAGCAAAGCCACGTTATGGACTTTATCGTTAATCGGTGTTTTTATCATCATCATGGCCTGCATCAATTTCATAAATCTGTCTACTGCGCAGGCTGTGGGCAGATCGAAAGAAGTCGGCATAAGAAAAGTTTTGGGCAGCAGCCGGCCACAATTATTTGGACAGGTGATGGGAGAAACCGCACTCATTGTTGTTGTTGCCATGATATTAGCAACAGGCATTGCGCTGTTATGCCTGCCGTATTTAAAACACATTGCAAGTATTGAGGAAAGACTAAGCCTGTTCAATTCTCAAACGCTGTTGTTTCTGCTGGCCTTACTTTTTATAGTCACACTTTTCGCCGGTCTATATCCTGCCATGATCCTTTCAGGATTCAAACCAGCTCTTGCTTTAAAAAATAAAATCAGCTCTGCTACTGTTGGTGGCATATCGCTCAGGAGAGGTTTGGTAGTTACGCAGTTTGCCATATCGCAGGTACTGATCATAGGAACTATTGTTGCGATAAGTCAAATGAATTTTGTGCGGAATGCAGACCTGGGATTTAATAAGGAAGCCCTTTTTGTAATTAACGCAAATGCCGATAGTACCCTTCATTCAAGGCAGGAGGCGTTTAAGCAAAAGTTGTTGCAATTGCCAGGCGTGCAGGCTGTAAGCTTTAGTTCTGATGTGCCATCCTCTGATAATAACTGGAGTGGCAATTTTGCTTTTGATCATAAGCCTGATGAGAAGTTCAACATTTTTCGTAAGGCCGCTGATGAAGATTATTTTAAAACATACGGGTTAAAGATTATAGCCGGGAGAATTTTTTCCAAAAGTGATACGATGAGAGAAATTGTGTTGAATGAAACGGTTGTAAAAAAATTAGGTGTTAATAATCCCAATGATATTATTGGCAAAGACATTAAAACAGGGCGAAGCAGGTGGAACAAAATTGTGGGTGTTGTGCAGGATTTTAAAACCAACTCTTTACGGGAAGATGTAAAGCCATTGATGTTGTTGCAACGTAAAGACCGTTATGGTGTAACAGGTATAAAATTTAAATCTTCCAACATACCTAAAACACAGGCTGCAGTTGAGGCGGCGTGGAATCAATATTTCCCTGAATATGCCTATACCAGTGCTTATATGGATGAAAATATTAAAGAATTCTATGAGCAGGAAGAGCAATTGTCTTTACTCTATAAAATATTTGCAGGTATTGCCATCTTTATATCCTGCCTTGGCTTATACGGCCTGGTATCTTTTATGGCAGTTCAACGAACAAAAGAGATCGGTGTAAGAAAAGTATTGGGTGCCTCCATATCTGATATTATTTACCTCTTCTCCAAAGAATTTACCATTCTTATAATATTAGCATTTTTGGTAGCTGCTCCAATAGCATATTACATGATGAGCAGCTGGCTGGAAAACTTTGTTTTTAAAATACCTATTACGCCTTTGGTATTTATTCTTGCTATCCTGGCGTCGGTTATTATAGCCTGGATCACTGTTGGGTATAGATCCATAAAGGCAGCTATGATGAACCCGATAAAAAGTTTACGTACTGAGTAAAGTAGAAATTAAAAAGTAAAAATTCAAATGTGAGTATAAACATAGATGACTATACGGGATTTTGATTTTTGCCTTTTTACTTTTCCCTTTTCAAAGAATTCAGTAAAGATTTTCCGAACAGAATAAAGCATTGTTCAATCTCGTTACCACTTAAGCCTGTTTGCAGATCGGATAACTATGGCGTTTGCCATGAGCTAAATCCTTTTTAAATAAAATCAGCAAGTTTCGGGTTGCTATACCGTATTGTTCTTACCAATTTTGGGTATAAAATTTTTGGTATGACACAATTCAGAATAGATCCGCTAAGTGAAGCGTATGCAGCTAAAATTCGTAAAGCCGGTAAAGATGATTTCGGTCACCCGGTTATTGAAGAAGTTGCAACAGGTAAAGGGCCTTGCAGGGTTTCTCTGAAACCTTTCGTCGTTGGAGAAGATACGAGGCTCTCATTATCTCATAGTCCGTTTGACATTGATAATGCATACAATCAACCCGGGCCGGTTTTTATTCATAAAAAAGCAGTCGAACCTTATAAAGACATACATGTTTTTCCGCCTAAAATAAAGGCTAATAAAGCATCTTTTCCTTTATCATTGATTGGATACAGCAAAGAACAAAAAATGATCTACACCGAATTGGCAGGAGATAATGATGTTGATTTGCTGATCGGAAAAATATTTGAAGAACATGCCGAAGTAGAATACCTGCATGCCAGAAATGCTGAAGCCTGTTGTTT
>JANLXV010000393.1:0-2084 GCA_031365305.1 Chitinophagaceae bacterium | reverse complement strand
GTTGTTGAATTTAAAGATAGCTTAGTGGTAAGGCGTGGCTCAACATATAAATAGGTTTTACCTGAAGCAGAAAAGAAGGGCACCCTTACACCATAGTTAATGCTGAATTTTGCGGATGCATCAAATTCATCTGCTGCATACAAAGCCATTTCATTTGAATACAATTTATGAATGGCTCCCTTATTTATTTTTAACCGGTTGCCCTGTCGGGGAATGCTTGCGGAAAAAGATTCCGGAGATAAGCAATGGTTGGTATAGGTAATCCCGGCTTTAATTTTGTGTTTGCTATTGGGTGTAAAAGTAAAATCAGTTTTAGCTGTTACATCTTTTACGCCGGTATAAAGCACCGAATAATAATTATTTTGTGAAGTGGAGAGCGCAAGCTTATAATCATTGTAGATGATAGATGTGTTAGAAAAAATTTTGCTGCCAAACAAATGATTCCAGCGCACTGTAGCGGTGCTGTTGCCAAAGTCTGTGGTATAATTTAAACTGTTAGGATTATTGTAAGCCGCATCATCATTGCCTTTAAAAAAGCTGATAAACAAATGATCATTCTTACCCGCTTCAACATTCATTTTTGCATTAATGTCATAGAATTTATAAGAATTATTTTTTGAAATAAGAGGTTTTATAAATGCGTTGATATGGCTTTGCCGGGCAGAAATAATAAAGGAAGATTGATTTTTTTTAAGAGGCCCTTGCCAGGTAAGATTGTTGGAAAGCAGGCCTATGCCACCTTCCAGCTCATAAGAAGTTTTATTGCCTTCCTTCATCGTGATGTTTAAAATAGAGCTAAGCCTGCCGCCATACTCCGCCGGAAAGCCGCCTTTAATAAGATTGACATTGTTAATGGCATTTATATTAAACGTGCTGAACAAACCAAATAAATGATTAGGGTTATAAACAGTGGCTTCATCTAACTGCACTAAATTCTGATCCAGGTTGCCACCGCGTACATAAAAACCTGTCGTGCCTTCCTGCCCGCTTTGCACCCCCGGCAGCAACTGGATAATTTTCATCAGATCTTTTTCTCCCATAAGCACCGGCAAATTTTTAATAGCGCTTACCGGTACATCTATCACACCCATTTGTGCCTTTTGAACATTACGGTCAGTTCTGCCGGCAGTAACCACTACCTCGCCTAAAGTGCCGGTTGCATTATGCAGCAGAACACTTAACTGTATATTTTTTTTTGCTGCAATTTTTTTTGCGCTGATGGAATAGCCCTGGTAAGAAACAATCAAGTCAACAGTATCCGCCAGGGGAACGGTTAAAGAAAAGAAACCGTACTGATTAGTAGCTGTACCAGATTTTAAATTTGCATTTACTACCGAAGCGCCTATTAATGCTTCTTTGGTTGCTTCATCTTTTACATAGCCGCTAATGGTTATTTTTTGCGCAAAACAAATTAAACTAATCAGCGGTGTTGCAACAACCAGCACTATAATTTTCTTCAGCATTGCATTTATAATTTTTAGAGTATGCTAATACAAGTCATTGGTCATTGGTCATTGGATCATTGAGTTAGCAGGTCAGTTAATGCAAGTCATTGGTCATTGGGTCAGTGGTCATTACAACAGCAAGCGAATTAAAGTTCATTTATATCCTGTATCAATATGAACTGAATAATTTTGATTTTTTTTCCTAATGACTATTGACCCAATGACCGATGACCTAATGACCAATGACTCAATGACCGATGACCATCAAACACCGGTTATTCAATAGCCACAAGATTTATCCCGGTATTATCGTTCAGGTTAACTTCTTTAATTAAACCAAGCCCTGGCGCATAATATTTGTTTTCGTTTAGCGTAGGTTCTATTGCTGTAAAATTCTTTGTCTTTATACAATTGGTAAATGTGCCAAACGGTATTGTAACAGTTAGCCCTGTTTCTAATATTTTAGCCTCATCTTCTGCCTGGTTAAAATAATATTCTTCACGATAAGACATGCCCGCTTCAGGATAGGCCGGCATAAATGTGCCCGGTTGTGCACCATCAACCCCTGCCTCCCAGGAGCCTTTGTGATTTTCCAGGGCGCCGGTAGAATCGTAATTATTTACGGCTTCGCCAAAGTAC
>JANLXV010000391.1:0-2338 GCA_031365305.1 Chitinophagaceae bacterium | reverse complement strand
TGCAAAAAGAATGAAAGCCTTTCAGTATCTCATCTGGAAAATAATTGTTTGCAGGGAAAACAATCTTAAGCCTTCTATATTTCTGTAATTGTGGCAGGGTCTGGGTTAAGGCATTGCAAATATCCTTTTCAAAATTTTCATACACTGCTGCATAGGTCCTGCTAACATCAGGTATTTTTTTATCCAAAAGTATTATCCTTCCGCCTGAGATACTATCAATGATTTCGTTGGCATGATCGCCACCTTCCAGGAAATGCGGTATGATCACATAATGGGTATAATTTGTTTTCCGGTTGATAGATTGTTCATCAATTTTAATTACACGGTAAATATTTTCTGAAGTCATCCCTCTTGTATTTCTAACTAATAAATCTAATTAATTTTTGTTTTGAATGGCATTGGATCGTCCCTAAAAATTTGAACTAAGAATATCGGTACAAATCTGGTAATCAACTCCTATATTTGTACTAACATTTTTTTATGGTTAAACGTGAAGCTGAGAAGCTTATTAAAAAATATTTAAAGCAATTCAGGAGTTTGGCCATTGTAGGCCCGCGGCAATCAGGTAAAACAACTTTGGCCCGTACACTTTTTCCCCGTAAAAAATATGTATCGCTTGAAAACCCTGATGAACGCTTGTTTGCTACAGAAGATCCAAGAGGCTTCCTGGCCAGGTTTAAAAATGGCGCTGTGCTGGATGAGGCGCAACGTGTTCCCGAACTTTTTAATTACCTGCAGCAAATACTTGATAATACTAAAAAAGACGGCCTTTTTATTCTTACTGGAAGTAATAATTTCCTGTTGCAATCATCCATATCGCAATCGCTTGCAGGCAGGGTGGGGTATGTTGACCTGTTGCCCCTGAGCCTTTCCGAAATCATGTTGTTCGATAAACAGCCGGCAACACTTGCCGACAATATTTTTTATGGCAGCTATCCCGAAGTGTACGACAAAAGCCGGTTACCAGCGGTCTGGTATCCTTCTTATATCAGGACGTATATTGAGCGTGATGTAAAGCAACTAAAGAATATAGAAAATACATTGATGTTTAACAGGTTTATACAGCTCTGCGCAGGAAGAACAGGACAGCAGCTAAATACTGCAGCCTTAAGTAATGAGTGTGGCATAGATATAAAAACTGTAAACGCCTGGCTTGCCATTTTGCAAAGCAGTTTTATCATCTATTTACTGCAGCCGCACTACAAAAATTTTAATAAGCGTGTGGTAAAAACGCCTAAACTATATTTTTATGACACAGGCGTAGCCTGTTCATTACTTGGCATAAGGAAAACACAGGAGGTCGCGGTGTCGCATTTTTATGGTGCACTTGTTGAAAATTTTTGCATCAATGAACTGCTGAAAAAAAAGTACAATACCGGCAGCAATACAAAATTTTTTTACTGGCGTGATAATAAAGGCGCAGAAATTGATTTACTGTTAGACAATGGCAAAGCACTGATCCCCGTGGAAATAAAAGCCGCTCAAACCTTTAATGACAATTTTTTAAAAAGCATGACCTGGTGGAACTCTATTGCGGGCAATACCGGTGGTACTTTAATTTACGGCGGCGAACAGAATTATAAACGCAGTGATAAAATACAAGTAATAGGGTGGGAAAATATGAACAGTATAAAACTATAAATCATGGTGCTTGCTTCTTTAATTATGTATTCGCTTAGTCACTGCACATTCAAAAAAAGTTAACGGCTGAAAAAAATGCCAGTTTTCTTACAAACCATGACGGCCCATGAGGGTTAAGTAAAAAGCATCAGGTACTTTTAATTTTCAAACCTGTTACAATGAAAAAACTGATTGCTTTTTCTGCTGCAATGCTTTTAATGTTTGCAGGATTTTCACAAACAACCCCTCCCTCAAAAGACAATCTCTACACAAATTTTAAAACACCGCCAAATGCTGCTAAGCCCCGTGTGTGGTGGCATTGGATGAATGGCAATATCTCTAAAGACGGTATTCAGAAGGATTTGGAATGGATGGAAAGAGTTGGTATTGGTGGCTTTCAGAATTTTGATGCAAGCCTGTTTACACCTGTTGTCGTGCCCAAAAAAATAGTTTTTATGACGCCGGAATGGAAGGACGCTTTCAAATTTACCACGGAGTTGGCGGATAACAAAGGACTTGAAATGGCGATTGCCGGTTCGCCGGGCTGGAGTGTAACAGGAGGCCCCTGGGTAGAACCTAAAGATGCCATGAAAAAATATGTGTGGACAGAAACAAGGGTAACGGGCGGGCAAATTTTCAATGGAAAATTATCTCAGCCATCATCGGTTACAAGCAAATTTCAAAATGTAGAATTGCCTAAAACTACTATGTTGGGAGA
>JANLXV010000593.1:0-11224 GCA_031365305.1 Chitinophagaceae bacterium | reverse complement strand
AGCACATTTCTTGTTGGAATATTATCTTTTTTGCACCATTTAACGAGGCTGACCTTACCGCCACAGATTTCAATGCCGGTTATATCTCCATCATTATAGCAACAGCAGCCGCTGTTGAAATAGGAAGGCTTCACTAACTTTTTTGACCCCGGCACTACATCGTCTTCTACCTTATTATTTTCATGATCAGAATAGCGGCCTGAAGCAAACACCGGCTTATGGGTGTGCCCGGTAATCAGAATTAGATTTTTCTTATGACTGCTCCAGTCATGCATGATGATGTTATGCCTGTCACGCAGGCGAAAATCCTTGGCAGGTGTATTTACATTGAGCTGCAGGTAGCGCTGAAAGGGCCGCCAAACATGCGCTACAAGCCATGTGCTTAATGAATTATTATCGCTGAGTTTATCACCCTGGTGCCCATGCGTTAAATACACTGAAAAAGGTTTTTCGTTAATAAAAGCTTTCAGCAACATGCCTTCATAAACAGGTAAAGGCAGCGTAAAAATATCTTTAAACCAGAGATCAACATCTAACCTGTTTTTCCAGGTGATATCGTGGTTTCCAAAGGTTTTATAGTATTTCCCCACCGCCTCAAATTTTGCTTCTTCACGTAACGATTGTAGGTTTTTTGAAATGACCTGTTCAGGTGTATACTTCCAAAGTTCTTCCGCATCACCAAGATTGATATAGATAAATTTATTGGCTAAATAATAATCGAGGGCAGCAAGATAATTGGGTTCATTGTTAGCAAAATCATCCCCGTGATCTTTATTGCCTTTGTGATGATCACTAAAGATGATGAAGCTCTCTTTGGTAAAATCTGTATTTAAAACAATGCCTCTTTTGCCGGGTCTGTCTTTTATGTTTCGTAAAAGCTTGCTTAATGATTTATGCACTTCTGCCGTATCAGGCGAAGAGGCATTGGATGCAAGCCTTGTTAACAAAGGCCCCAATAATCTTTTTAAAAAGCGTCTCAATAGATCTTCAATAGATAATTAAAAACTTTAAAGTATAAATATTTTAAGCTGATCGTTTAAAATATTTACCAATCAACGGTAATTGAACAAACTCTGCATGTTCAACTCTTCCGATAAAATATATAAAGCCCGCAAGTAAGCCAACACCGGTAAGTATTGAGAAATAGAGGTTGCCCCACATTTTTACTAATAAAAGATGAATTAAAAAGATGACTGTAGTTATGGCCAGGTAAGCCAATAATTTTTTTACCGGATACGGGATGATGTAGAGCTTTTGCCCGAACAGATAAGAGCTTATCATCATAACAGCATAACAGGTAAAAGTTGCCCAGGCGCTTCCTGTATAACCGAAATACGGAATCCACCAGATGTTTAGCAATACAGTAATGATGGCTCCGCCAACAGTAATGGCAGCACCATACCAGTTTTTATTCGACAACTTGTACCACACCGAAAGGTTATAATAAATACCAAGAAAAACGCTGCCCATGGCAAGAATGGGAACAATGTGTATGCCTTCACCATATTCGGGAAACCTGATGGTGAGAATTTTTTGAAACACATCTAAGAACAACCCAATAAATAAGAACATAATGCAACAGGCAATCACGAAAAATTTCATCACTCTTGCATAGGTTCTTCTCGCATTGGTTTCTTTAGATTGATTAAAAAAAAATGGCTCAGCGGCCATCCTGAACATTTGTATAAAAATAGTAATGAGCACTGCCAGCCTGTAATTGGCGCCGAAAATGCCCAGTTGTTCTTTAGCTTCCTGCGGAGGAATATTTACAACATGCTGGTACACGAGGCGGCTCAGCATTTCATTGATCATCCCGCCAAAACCAACTATTATAAGCGGATAACTGTAACGCATTACTTCCTTCCATAAGCTGCTGCTGAAGTCTTTTAGTTTTAGGCTCCATTCATTCCATAACAAAATAAAAGTGATAATGCTGCCAATTAAATTACCAATCAGGTAATAGCCAATGCCAATGGTCGGGTCATAAAAAACCAATAAAATGCTTGCGGGATTTTTCTGCGCAATGGCCGGGCATACTCCTAAAAAATATATGACAATAGCAACGTTTATAAAGATGGCTAATAACCGTACAAAAGCATATTTACGGGGCCGCCCTTCCTGCCGGAGCCGGGCAAAAGGCAGGGTAGAAAGTGTATCGAAAAATATGATGCCTGCTATCCAATAAAAATATTCAGGATGATCAGGCATTAAAGTAGCATGAGCCAGTTGCTTTCCAAATAACAACAATACTGAGGTGAAAACAACTGACGTTAGAAAAATAGAAGCCGTTAGCGTATTGTACAATTTTGCTTTATCTTTTTCCTGTACAAAACGGAAATAGCTGGTTTCAACACCATAGGTAAAAAGAATATTCAGGAAGGGAACTATTGCATAAATTGTTACAAGGTCGGCTGTATCAACAGCATGATAAATGAAGGTGAGCGAAAAATTTAGAATGTATCCTATGAACCTTGTACCAATTGTTGGCAAGCCGTACCATAATGTTTGACCTGCTAATTTTTTTATGCCACTCAATTAAGAAACCGATTTAGCGCCAAATTTAACAGCTTAATTAATAATAGAAATTTTGAAGAGATATATAAGGCTGATCAAAACTTTATCTTTAACAAAAATTAATTCATGAAATACTTTTTTACGCTCTTAATATTGATGACATCAGCAACTGCTTTGCAAGCCCAGGCAAGAGTTAGCTCCGTAAAATTTAGTAAAGATGGCGATAAGCCGTCTATAACAAATGAATATATCTACAGCGAAAAAACCGTTACCAAAGCCATTGATGATAAGTTTGGAAAGATGGGTTACAAAGGCAAAGACAATAAAGGCTTTACCGTTTATCGTGGTGTGAACTTACCGGCACTTTCAGGCGGGCCCTATGATTTGTATTTTAAAGTAGACCGTAATGGTAAAAGAAGCAACGAGAATGCAACGGTATATATGCTGATCTCTAAAGGCAATGAACAATTTATTTCAGAGATGGATGATAACAATTTGATGAACGAAGCCAAAGCTTATTTAGACAGCCTGACTACTGATATTGCCGCTTATGACTTAGAACTGCAAATTGCTAAAGAAGAGGATGAGTTGAAAAAGGCCGAGAAGAAATATGAAAATTTAATTAACAATGGAGAGAATTTTCAAAAGCAAAAGAAGCGGCTGGAAAATGATATTGAAGACAACCTGCAGGCGCAAAAAAATCAGCAGGCAACTATAGAAAAGCAAAAACAGGTTACTGAAAATTTAAGGGCAAAACGTAAATCCTGATTTTTCAATCAAAACCTGTGATCTTTTTTCTGTAGTTTTTTGTTTCACCCGTTTTCTTTTTTACATCAATTCTTTTCTCGATTGAAGCCTTGCTGGGTTTAGTTTTTTTGCGGGGCTTTGGCATAATAAGCGCCTTATTTATTAGTTCATTTATTTTTTTAATTACAATAGTTTTATTACCCAATTGCGTTCTGTCTTCCCGGCTTTTTACCATTAATATATTGTCAACTATCCTGGAAGATAATTTTTGTGAAACCCTTGTTTTCTGACTGTCATTGAGCAAAGCAGTCGCAGCAATGTATAAATAACCTTCAACCATTGTTTCAACTTTGTTTACGTTTTGGCCGCCTTTGCCGCCACTTCTGGCCGTTTTAAATTTTATTTCTTTTGCAAAATTGATCATACCATAAATTTAGAATCATCTGTAATAAAATCCACGCCATGCTATATTAGCGTATAATTTTACCAAGAGTTAAAAAAAGTTCATTTTTGTAATTACACTATAAGCGTTGAATGATTAACAGGATATACCACTCACTTACCGAAAGAAAGGCACAGGGAAAAAAATCTTTTGCCGTACTGATAGACCCGGATAAGGTGAACGACAAAAAAATAGGTGAGCTTATCAAGCTGTCAGTCAGCGCCAAAGTTGATTATTTTTTGGTAGGAGGAAGTCTTGTTATTTCAAATTATTTAGATGAATGTATTAGGCTGATTAAAGCCTCCTGCTCAATCCCAACTATTTTATTTCCTGGTAGCCCTTCTCAAATCTCAAAATATGCGGATGCGCTTTTATATTTATCGCTCATCAGCGGTCGCAATCCTGAATTATTAATTGGCCAGCATGTGGTAAGTGCGCCTGTTGTAAAAAGCAGCGGCCTGGAAATTATGAGTACAGGTTATATGGTAATTGATGGTGGAGCGCCGACAACAGTATCTTACATTTCAAATGCAACACCATTGCCTGCTGATAAAAATGAAATTGCGATGTGTACGGCAATGGCTGGTGAAATGCTGGGTATGAAATTGATTTATATGGATGCAGGCAGCGGTGCAAAAAAACCTATAACCACTGCTATGATAGAGCAGGTGGCTAAATGTATTGCAGTGCCCTTAATTGTTGGCGGCGGCATAACCGATCCCGAACAAGCTTACCTGAACTGTAAAGCCGGCGCTGACCTTATTGTGGTTGGCAACGCTATTGAAAAAGATGATAACCTGATTATAGAAATGTCCGCAGCGGTACATTCTATGCCAGTAAAGGTGTAGTCACTGGGTCATTAGTCATTAGTCATTGAGAGTTGAACATTGACTATTGAGCATTGAATATTTTCTTTACATCTTATTTTTCAGAAAACCTTCAAGACCAAGATCTTCATTCAGGTTTTCCCAATGAATCCACTTTCCATTATCCCACAACTCATATTCAGAAAGTTCTTTATTGCTGGCATTAAATAGTTTTGGAAATTTTTTGAGATCATCTTTCAAATATTTGCCATTATTTAATTGCAACAAGATTTGGCCATTTTGAAAATCAATATTTGTGATTGATAGAACCATAATAATTTGTGGTAAATGGCAAGTCTATAAAAACTAAGCTGTGTCAATGACTTAATGACAAATGACTATTGACCGTCTTAAAAACTCATCATCTCTTTAAACTTCACAGCCTGTCTCCTGCTGACCTCTACTTTTTCTCCGCCAACAAGTTCAAGTAAAAGGCCGCCATTAAAATAAGGTTCTATCTTTTCTATTAGTTTCAGGTTCACAATATGCTTGCGGTTGGCTCTAAAAAATACTTTTTCATCAAGACGTTCTTCCAGAGAATTCAGCGATTTTAAGATCAGTGGCTTGTTGCCTGCAAAAAATACCTTGGCATAATTACCCACACTTTCAAACAATCTTACTTCAGATAATTTTACAAACCAGCAACGTTCGCCATCTTTCACAAAAACCTGGTCTTTATCACCAAGTAAACCACGGTTTATGTTGGAATAAGATAATTGATCTTCTTCATCACGCTGCTTTACTTTATTAAGTGCATCGGCCAATCTTTTGGGTTCAACCGGCTTCATCAAATAATCTAAAGCATTTACCTGGAAGGCTTTCAACGCATACTCGTCGTAGGCCGTTACAAAAATTACATGTGGCGCCCGTTCAAGTTCTGTCAGCATATCAAAACCTGTTTTGCCCGGCATCTGAATATCAAGAAATATAAGTTCAGGGCTAAGATTTTCTATAATATCAATGCCTTCATTGGCATTTGCGGCCTCACCAACAACTTCTATTTCAGGGAAATCCTGTAACAGCTTTTTTAATTCGTTACGGGCCAGCCTTTCGTCATCTATAATTACGGCTTTATGCATATTGTTCTATTACAAATTAAAGTGCAATTTAAAAAGATATGTTTTTATAGTCTGTTACAAAAATGTTGAATAAGCAAGCATTAACATTAAAAAATAACCGGCATAGTTACCCTGCTTTCCACTCTTTGATTGTCCATATTCTTTATATCGAAATGAGCTTTTCCCTGGTAAAGGAATCGTAGCCTGTCCTGCGTACTTTTCACGCCGAAGCCATCACCATTCATATACCCATTCAATTGCCCCGAGTTTTGCACGATGAGTTCATGATTGTTATCGGTAAACCTCGAGATTACCTTTATCAACCCGCCATCAATTCTTTTACTTATGCCATGTTTTATGGCATTTTCAACCAGCGTTTGCAGCATCATGGGCGGTACGTCCTGGTCTAAAGTATCCTCGTCTATATCCATTTCAATTTTAAGCCTTTCTTCAAAACGAATTTGTTCCAAAGCCAGGTAATCTTTTACAATATCAAGTTCCCTGGCTAAAGGAACGGTTTCCATTTTATCTGCCTGCATACTGCTGCGAAGAATGTTAGATAATTCAGTGATGGCTGTTCTTGCCCTTTGAGGGTTTTCATCAACCAATGCCCGGATGCTATTTAAAGAATTAAAAATAAAATGCGGGTTGATGTGAGATTTAATGGTTTTTATTTCAAGTTCTTTTACATTTTTTTCCAGCCGTAAGCGGTCAAACTGATCTTTCCTGTTTTTTTCAACAAATTGCCAGCCCATATATAAGGACAGCCATAAGGCTATGAGGATAAACATGAAAAAAATGTCCCACCAGAACCTTTCGCTTTTCTGGTCTTCATATTGCCATTTGCCTTCTGCATTGCGATACCACCCGGTATTGTTTTTTATACTGGTATAAGCGTTAAAGGCTACTGAATCTGCTACAGGATTTAGATTCATATAATAAGTAGTACCGGCAACTTTAAGTGTTTGCTCTCTTTCAACAGCTTTTTGAAGATCTTCTTTTTTTTCATATTCTACAATAGAACTTCCTGTAGCAAGCGCTGTAAATTTTGTTGCAAAATAGAAGCAGAAACTTGTAATAATCACGCCGGCAAAAAATATTAGAATGATCTTAGCTGAGGGCAATTTCATCCAGCCAAGCCTTTTTAAGGCAACCCTTAACAAGTGAGTGCAAGCTATACCGCCTACAGCTTCTATAAACAACACTCTAAATAAAATGTACTTTTTTTCAGGCGGCGTAAAATACATTTCGCTGGCAAAGAAGTATACGAAAGATAAATTGATCAATGACCAGCCGCCCCAGCCTAACAACTGTAAAAGCCAGTATCTGCCCGTTGATTTTGTCATTCTGTAAAAATACTTCGTTATTAATTATTTGAAAGACGGAGTTTGATTAATGGTGAATGCGTGTGCTGAAAGGCGCAGCAATTAAAAATTAAAAATTAAAAAGTAAAAATGCAAGATATGTCACGCAGATGCAGGCATCATTTTTAAATTTTTCATTTTGAATTTATATTGACTTTAATGGTCCGCTGTTTACAATAGCCTATTTTCAAGTTACAGTATTTTAATGTTTAGATTTATGGAGCTTTTTAAAAATAGTCATGCAAAATCAAAATCTCAAAAGCAGTAAAGAAGGCTTATCGCCTGCTGAAACTGAATTTGAAAATAATATTCGCCCGGCTGTAATAGATGATTTTTCCGGCCAGGCGCAAATCATCGAAAACCTTCGTGTGTTTATAAAGGCTGCCAAGCTGCGCAGCGAAGCGCTTGATCATGTGTTATTTCATGGCCCTCCTGGTTTAGGCAAAACTACATTGAGCCGCATAGTGGCTAACGAATTAGGGGTTAACATTAAAGAAACCAGCGGGCCTGTAATTGAAAAGCCCGGCGACCTTGCCGGCTTGCTTACAAACCTCGAACAAAATGATGTATTGTTTATTGATGAGATTCATCGCTTAAGCAATGTGGTTGAAGAATATTTATATGCGGCCATGGAAGACTACCGCATTGATATTATGATAGACACCGGCCCAAATGCAAGAAGTGTGCAGATAAACCTGAACCCGTTCACATTGATTGGCGCCACTACACGAAGCGGTTTGTTAACAGCGCCTTTGCTTAGCAGGTTTGGCATTAAATCAAGACTGCAGTATTATGATGCAGTGACCTTACAAAATATTATACAACGTTCTTCATCTATTCTTCAAACTAAAATAACGGCTGATGCTGCGCAGGAAATAAGCCGCAGAAGCCGTGGAACGCCACGTATTGCAAACGGCTTATTGAGAAGGGTGCGGGATTTTGCACAAGTGCTTGGCAATGGTATTATTGATATGGGTATTACTGAACACGCTTTACGGGCACTTAATGTAGATGAGCATGGGCTTGATGAAATGGATAACCGCATTTTATCCGCCATCATAGATAAGTTCAAAGGCGGGCCTGTTGGCATAACAACAATTGCTACGGCAGTTGGTGAAGAAACAGGTACACTTGAAGAAGTGTATGAACCATTTCTTATACAGGAAGGCTTTATAATGCGTACATCAAGGGGGCGGGAAGCTACTGCAAAAGCTTATGAACATCTTGGTAAAAAACCGCCATATAATTATGGTGTGCAGCCCGGCTTATTATTATAAAAAAACTCATCATAAAAATGGCTGACAACTTTTAAAAGCTGGCAGCCATAAATATTATTAACTATTGATATTACGGCGCTACAAGCCTGAAGCCGTTTCCGTGAATATTTACGATCTCTATAGTTGTATCATCTTTTAAATATTTCCGCAGCTTGGCAATGTAAACATCCATGCTTCTGCCGTTAAAATAAGTGTCGCTGCCCCATATCTTTTTTAATGCAACTTCCCTTGGCAATAAATCATTTTTGTATTCGCAAAGCATCTTCAATAATTCATTTTCCTTTGGCGAAAGCACCTGTGTGTTTTCTGCAGTAAGCTGCCTTAAGCGTGGGTTAAAATGAAACTTACCAAGATCATATTCTGCATTGGCTTCTTCCCTGTGTAATTCTTCATTTCTTTTTAAGATCGCTTTTATTTTATGCAGCAAAACTTCACTGTCAAAAGGTTTAGTGATATAGTCATCAGCGCCAAGTTTATAGCCCTGGATGATATCTTCCTTCATTGTTTTTGCAGAGATAAAAAATAACGGCATATCAGGATCTACATCACGAATTTCTTCGGCTACAGTAAAACCATCCATGTTTGGCATCATTACATCGAGCAGGCATATATCAAACTTTTCACGTTGAAAAGCAGCAAGGCCAAGCCTGCCATCTCTTTCCAGCGTTACATCATAATCATTTAATTCAAGATAATTTTTTAATACCATTCCTAAGTTGGTGTCATCTTCACAAAGGAGAATTTTAGGTTTTACGTTTTCCATATTCATTTTTATTTATCAACTAAAGATATTCAGTTTTTAATAATAGCAATCAAATTCATCCTTTACAAAAGAGGATTAACATCTTGTATAAAAGCGGCTTTAGACCAGATGTTACAAAAATAAAAAAATGAAAAATGTAGAATGTAAAAACTCCAGGCAAATAGTTTTCACTTTTTAAGAACGTTTAAGATGCTGGAAAAAAATACAAAAGCATTTGAGGTAAACTTTTTCATTTTGAATTCTACGTTTTGTTTTCAACTGCTTTAATTGCCCTGCAGTTTGTAACTTCCGTCAAATATTATTTTATGGCAGAGCAGCAATCATTTCTTCAGCAAATTAACCAGGGCTATACTTTTAAAGGCGAAACTATTTTGATTGGTTGCGGTATGCTCAATGGTGAAGTAGTGCCCGATGCAAAAATTTACCTGCCGCTTAAAACCCTTAACAGGCATGGATTGATTGCTGGCGCTACAGGTACCGGTAAAACCAAAACTTTTCAAATGATTACTGAAGGGTTAAGTAATGCCAGCGTACCGGTTTTATTACTTGATATAAAAGGTGATTTAAGTGGTATAGGGGCTGCCGGAACGGTGAATGATAAGATTACCGAGCGCTATAATAAAATGCAATTGAAATATGCGCCTCAAAAGTTTCCTGTTGAATTATTAACGCTGAGCGATAACCCAGGCATTAAATTAAGAGCCACTGTAAGCGAATTTGGCCCCGTGCTGCTCACCAAAATTTTAGGATTAAATGATACGCAGGGTGGCGTTATTGCCTTGCTCTTTAAATATTGTGACGATAATAAATTGCCTTTACTGGATCTTAAAGATTTTATTAAGGTTCTGCAATACATAAGCAACGAGGGCAAGAAAGAACTTCAGCAAACTTACGGCAGCATTTCTACCACATCTACAGGTACAATTTTAAGAAAGGTGATTGAGTTGCAGCAACAGGGTGCAGATGTTTTTTTTGGCGAAACAAGTTTTGAGGTAGATGACCTGATGCGTGTGGATAATGAAGGAAAAGGAATAGTAAACATTTTAAGAGTGACCGAATTGCAGGATAGGCCCAAACTTTTTTCAACTTTCATGCTGCAGTTGCTGGCTGAGCTATATGCCAGTTCGCCTGAAGAAGGTGACCTCGACAAACCTAAGCTCATTATTTTTATTGATGAAGCGCATTTGATTTTCCAGGATGCCAGCCAGGCCTTGCTGCAATCTATAGAAACCATAGTTAAGCTGATCAGGACAAAAGGTATTGGAATATTTTTCTGTACGCAAAACCCAATGGACGTACCTGCAAGTGTGCTGGGCCAGCTTGGTTTAAAAGTGCAACATGCTTTAAGAGCGTTTACGGCTGCTGATAGAAAAGTGATACAAAAAACAGCAGAAAACTATCCTGAAACTAAATTTTATAAAACCGAAGACCTTATTACACAACTTGGTATTGGAGAAGCCCTGGTAACATTATTAAATGAAAAAGGCATCCCTACGCCGTTGGCTGCCACCATGATGTGTTCTCCGGCAAGCCGCATGGATGTGTTGGCAAATGCAGAAGTCAGCCAGCTTGTGTCATCATCTCAACTCTTAGGCAAATACAATACCCCAATTGATAGTGCGAGCGCTTATGAAATATTAACGCAAAAACTGGCTGCTGCGCATGAAGCGGCGGGTACCCCTGAAACAAAAAAAGCAGCGGATGCAAAGCCCGAACCCGGGGTTTTTGACCAAATAGCTAATAATACAATAGTCAAAAGCATGGTTCGTACTGCAGGAACCACCATTGTGCGATCTATCCTTGGGTCATTAGGCCTTGGGGGGCGTACAACCCGCCGTAAAACTAGCTGGTTTTAAAATAATTTTTTTCATATCTATTTCTAACGCATTAATTGCAAGCGTTTTTTATAATAATGCCCTTGTTAAAAAATATTAACGAGAAATTTTGCGGATTACCGATTTCCATATTATCTTCGTCTCGGTTTTTCATAGGATATTGGATTTTAAAGCGGGACTAGATTTCTATCTGGGTCCCTTTTTTATTTGTAACCCTTTTTTGATCCTATTTTCAAGCGAGTTTAGCTAACCAATTTCTGACACGGAGCCATTTGGGTATATTTTTATTTTTTCTTCATTCTGAAGAAAATCCAGCACTTTCCAAAGCTTATCAGTCTTAAAATGTTTTAAATCAATA
>JANLXV010000303.1:0-8864 GCA_031365305.1 Chitinophagaceae bacterium | reverse complement strand
GCCGCACAGGCAAAGGCCGCCGTTATAAAAATTAGCCTCATCTTCATAGCTGTAATTTTTTATTAAAATAAGATTTTCTCATGTAATATAAAAATGAAAGCTGTTGTATGTCAGGTGAGTGGTGAGCTGCGAAAAGCATTCAGGCTTTCAGTGATATTATTTTTCATTATCATCTCACAACCCGTCATTCACCATTGACGTTTATGTTGCCACTACCAGGGTTATTCAATTGTTAGAGCAGGGTTTTTAAAGATTTTTTTTTAAACCTGCGTGTATGCAAATCAGTGATAATCGCCTATCTTTTCCGCATGCAAGTAAAACAATACCCCTTCTATATTAAAGCTACCATCATACTCTTTGGGTTAGTGCTGGTGGTTTATACCTTAATTACCCTCAGGGGCATTTTAGTGCCTTTTTCCTTTGCCATTATTTTTTCCATACTGTTGAATCCTTTGGTAAACAGGTTTAAAAAACTGGGGTTAAAACATGTGCCGTCTATAATTATATCCATGCTTATTGCCATCGTGATTTTTGGCAGCATACTCTATTTTTTGTCCTCACAAATAGTTGGCTTCAGCGAAAATTTTCCTGTATTAAAAGAAAAATTCGGTTCGTTGCTGAAAGAATTGCAACAATGGGTTCAGCAAACTTTTGGCATGGCAATTAACAAGCAGGTGCAACTGGTTAATGAAGCTGTTGACAGCAGTAAAGGGATGCTGGCAAAAACTTTAGGAACGGCCTTAGGCATATTAACAGTGGTTTTTATTTTGCCGGTATATGTTTTTTTAATGCTGTTTTACAAAACGCTTATTTTAAATTTTTTGTTTGAAGTGTTTGCTGAAGAAAATTCGCAGAAGGTTGCCGAAGTGTTGAGCCAAACCAAAAACGCTATACAAAGTTATATGATTGGCCTGCTGCTGGAAGCCATGATAGTTGCCGCACTTAACTCTGCAGCCTTATTAATATTAGGCGTTAAATATGCCATTCTCCTGGGCGTGATCGGGGCTTTGCTGAATATGTTGCCTTACATAGGCGGCATTATTGCCATAGCCTTGCCGGTACTTATTGCCACAGTTACCAAAGATGGGTTTTCAACGCAATTGGGTATTATAATAGCGTATGCCATCATCCAGTTTATTGATAATAATTTTTTGATACCGAGAATTGTGTCTTCAAAAGTTCAGATCAATGCACTTTGTTCTATTGTAATCGTTTTACTTGGCGGCGCTTTGTGGGGCATATCCGGCATGTTCCTGTCTATCCCTTTTATCGCCATTTTAAAAATTATTTTTGACCGTGTAGATGGTTTAAAACCCTGGGGCAAATTATTGGGTGATGAAGTGCCCACGAAACATAAAGGTGAAATGTGGCCCCGCCGGCGCAGAAAAAAACCTGCTGTAGCAGAACATATTGTACAGGATTAAAGGCGTTGATCTTATAATTTTTCCTGCAAACAAAAAAGCCGGAAAAGCTCCGGCCCTTTTGCTCATCAATCACACTATTAATCTTTCGTAACATTTTTTATATAGCCGAAAAGGCCGTGCGTTTCTTCATGAGGACCGGCAGCAAAATACAGCCAGCCTGGGTCAATAGTTGTGGCTGTTACCGGGGGAAATGAAATACCCCATAGGCCTTCGATTTCAATTGGCTTGCCTTTGTTTTTAAGTGTACCAAGAAAGTTACCCGCATGGTCAAAAGCGTTTATTTTACCATCGCCAAAATTGCCTACCAGTATAACGTTAGCTACGGGATTGCCATGCTCATCTGTCCAGAAATTGATAGGCGCTGCTGCCACACCCCATGGCGCATTAAGCTTACCTGCAGAAATAAAATGCTTATCCAATGTGCCGTCAGGATTATATATGCTTACATAGCCTAAGCCCTGCCCCACTTCTTCTTCACCCTCATCACTAACTTTTGCATACATCACATATAGTTTGCCATTTAGGTTTTGAATATTGAAGGGTGAATAGCTTTTGGGCACATCAATATCTTTTAAGGCTACGTCTACCCTGGTCCAGTTGCCATCATACACATCAATTCTATGCTTGCTAAAATTTGCCACATACAAAAAGTTAGCGCCTGCACTGTTTGAGGCTAAGGCTATACCTGTATAAACAGCATTGGCCTTAGCATGATTAAGCGCTACCACGGCTGAATTACCGCCGTTCCACCCGGTAATAACACCATCAAGCCCGGCAAAAATAAACCTGGCAGGGTTGCCATCGGGCAGTTTAAAATCATTAGTGCCGTTAAATACCTGGCCGGATGGATGCCCGCCCATTATTGGGTTGCCGGGTGACGGAATGGTTACAGACGGTCTTACTTCAACACCATTTTTATCCCACACTGTGCTTAGGCCTGTGTTGGCGGCAGACACCCAAAAAAAACCATTCGGGCTGATTGCCATGCCCCAACCATTTAGGAACTGGGGGTCAATTCTGGCAGCGCCATATTCATCATTATTGGCCACAAGATTTACCTGCTCATAATTACTTTGATGGGGTGGGAATTTGTCGCAGGAAGGCATGATGGCAACTGCTGCTAAAAGGCACCACGCATGCACCCATCTTAATTTCCATTTTAGTTTAAAATTGCTTTGCATAATGATTGATTTAAGATTAAAAAATAATTGGATTAAATAATAATGCAGGTTTCAACAGGTGAGGATGGTTGTACACAGGATTTTGGCAGCGATGAATAAGTTTAACCGCGATGCATTAAGACATTTGTAAAAACGGTAATTACTGCAGAGGGTTGCCTGTTGAAAAAATATTTTTTGGCAGGTTATAAACAACACACCGTCATTTTTATACAGCGCTGCTGCTCATATTTGCTCAGCAAGTATTAGCTTTCAACCTAAATAAAAAAACTATGGGATTTGACCAATACCACGAACCACCTGCAGAGCTTTCGCAGGAAACCAGAACTTTTGCCAGGATGATACGGTCGTTAGTAGAAGAAGCTGAAGCCATTGACTGGTACGAACAGAGGGTATCTGTTGAGAAAGATGCAGAGGCAAAAAAAATTATGCAGAATACGCAAAAAGAAGAGTTCATTCATTTTGCTATGGACCTGGAGTTCCTGCTGCGCAAAAAACCTGTATGGAATACCATCATGAAAAATGTATTATTCAAACCAGGCGATATTGTTGAGAACGGTGAAAAAGCTGAAGAAAAAGTTGAGGACTGATTGCCCGGATTATTGAACAGTGAGCGTGAATTGTTTTTGGGCAATGTTGCCGTCCTGATCTGTAATCGTAAAAAAATATTTTTCTGTTCCTGCCTAATCACGGGTGGTAAAAGTTACATCCTCGTCATATTGTTGAGATTGCTCATCATTCACAACTGGCAACGCATATTTACCTTAATAATAGTAATACATTCTCGGGCCGATACTTTCCATAACATATACCAAAGCCTTTGATATTTTTACTGCTAATTTCCGTTTAAGAACACATGCAAAAGTTATCAGTAATATTTAAGAGCTTTTTTGATAGTGAAAAACTTGCGGGCTTAGCGCTTGTTGCCTCTACAATCATTTCTCTTGCCATTGCTAACTCTTCTGCCGGCCAGGCATATATTCATTTTATACACTCTACAATTGATTTATCTTTTGCAAATATTCAATTAGATTACCCGTTGGAGCATTGGGTAAACGATGGCTTGATGGCTATATTTTTTTTGATGGTGGGGCTTGAAGTAGAAAGAGAATTATATGTGGGAGAACTGGCAGATTTTAAAAAAGCCATACTCCCGTTAGCGGCGGCCATTGGCGGTATATGTGTTCCCGCCCTCATCCATTTTATGCTTAACAAAGGCAGCATTACCCAGCCGGGTTTTGCAATACCTATGGCCACGGATATTGCCTTTGCCTTAGGTATTTTAGCACTTGCGGGCAGCAGGGTACCTGCTTCAGTAAAAATTTTTCTTACTGCTCTTGCCATCATAGATGATATAGGTGCCATTATTGTTATTGCCCTGTTTTATACCAAAACCATTTTATTTAATTACCTCGCTGTAGCATTATTACTATTGCTCTGCCTTGTTATTTTAAAAAGGCTTAAAGTGCAACAATGGTTTTTTTATATTTTGCCTGGGATTGTGGTATGGTATTGCTTTTTAAAATCAGGCATTCATGCAACTATAGCAGGTGTATTGCTGGCTTTTGTTATACCGTTCAACAGGATTGATGCTAAAAATGTATCTTATAAACTGCAAAAGTTTTTACATAAGCCGGTAGCATTTATAATACTCCCGGTTTTTGCCCTCGTGAATACAGCTATCATAATTCCACGGGATATCATTGGCAGTTTAGCTAATTCAAATTCAGCCGGTATAATTATTGGCCTTGTTGCAGGAAAACTGGCTGGCATTTTTGTAATGCCTTTTATCCTGGTAAAGGCTGGTGTGGCTGAATTACAGGATGGTTTGAACTGGAAGAATATCGCCGGCATCGGTTGCTTAGGCGGCATAGGTTTTACGATGTCAATTTTCATCAGCAATCTTGCCTTTACCAACGGGGCATTAATAAATAGCTCTAAGCTTAGTATTGTAATTGCCTCAACTGTTGCAGCAATTACGGGCTTGTGTGTATTTATGCTTAATAAAAAAAGCGCAGCGTAATTACTCTTTAAAATTTTTATTTATTATACCTGCTTTTTAGATGGCTTTATATTATTATTTCACTTACATATAAAATTTTAATTTTGCCGGAAGTTTATAAACAAAAGATGAATAATGTTTGTTTTCAGGCTAAAGATTGAGTGATACGCATTAACCCTTTATTAAAATAAAATTCAATTTGTAATACCTGTGATTGATATTACAAACTAATCATGGAAAGTATCCTGGTTTCAATTATTATCCCCACTTACTATGATTGGGCTCGCTTAACACTATGCCTGAAGGCTCTGGCAGGGCAGTCCTTTGCGCAGGAGCAATTTGAAATTATTGTGGTTAATAATGATCCTGCTGATCAAACACCTGCAGGTTTTGAATGTGCTGCAAATTGCCAGATTATTTCTGAAGCAAAACCTGGTTCTTATGCCGCAAGAAATGCGGCCTTAAAACTCGCAAAAGGAAAGATCATCGGCTTTACCGATTCTGATTGTATACCCGACAAAGACTGGATAAAAAACGCCGTTAACTATTTTGACACCAATAGCCTGTGCAGCAGAATTGCAGGTAAAATTTCAATTTTTTTCCAGGGCGCTACACCTACTAAGGCAGAACTGTATGATAGCTTATATGCTTTTAATCAAAAAGAATATGTGATCAATTCAGGTACTAGTGTTACAGCAAACCTGTTTACCTATAAATATATTTTTGATAAAGTTGGCTATTTTAAAGAAGACCTCATGTCTGGCGGAGACTTTTCATGGGGAACTACTGCCCAGGAAAATGGCTACAATATTCATTATGCAGAAAACGTTATTGTTTATCATCCCGGCAGACAAACTTTACAGGAATTGATTAAAAAAGAAAAAAGAATCGGAGGCGCCCAGGCTATCTTTTTAAAAAACAATGGCAACAAGGTCTCAAACTTCCTCTATTTTCTTCGGGAACTTAGGCCACGTTTAACTACAATCAGGTCTTTGTATAGAAACTCAGACGGCCTGAGCTTTTCTGATAAGTTTTACATGTACATGTTCAGGCAATATTTGCTTAGTGTAAGGGCTTATGAAAAGTTCAGAGTTCAAAACGGAAAAAAAGCCAACAGGTCATAAATGAAATTTTCAGTGATCATTCCTACCTACAGCAGACCTGAGTTGCTTGAAAAAGCACTTACCAGTGTAAGTAACCAGAGTTATAAGCATTATGAAATCATTGTTGTTAATGATAATCCTGCTGATAAATTTAAGATTGATGCTATAGCGTCAAAACATATTCAAACTAAAGTAATCCATCACAGCAAGCCTAAAGGTGGAAATGCAGCAAGAAATTCAGGCATTGTACAGGCAGAAGGTGAACTCATTGCCTTTCTTGACGATGATGATATATGGTTGCCTGAAAAACTGTTTCAACATTTTACCGAGCATGCCAAAAATAGTAATGCCGGCTTACTGTATTCAGATTGCCTGTATGTATACGATAAGCCCTCTGTGCCAGATGTTGTTTATGCAGCAGAATTGCCCGCAGATGTTATTAAGGCCATGGGTACCGGTTTGTTTTGCCCCGCTACTTCAAGTATAGTAACTATAAAAAAAGAATGTGTAACAGCATGTGGTTTATTTGATGAAACGCTGCCAAGCTTCCAGGATTGGGATTATTGGTTCAGGATAGCCCACAAATTTGATTTTGTACGTATTCCTGAAATACTCGTGCATTTCACCCAGCATCTTGGCGAAAGGACTTCTCAAAATGAAAATAAAAGGAGAAAAGGCCTGCAGCAAATAACAACCAAATGGGCAAAAGAAATTGACGTTACTCAATTTAAAAAAACTTCTCTTACCAGCATCTATTACAAAAACTCGAGAAATGCTTTATTAGCCGGTAGAAAATTTGCTGCTTTTACAAAAGGTTTCAAGCTGCTTAATTATAACGTCATCAGCATTAAATCTGTAATAGGATTTATAAGGCTGTGCTTTAGCATCATCAAAACCTGACCTGCCAGGTTTAATTTGTTATGGCTTCGTCCATCTTGATTGCAACTTTAAAATCCGGTAAAATTTTAGAGCGTTAATAGCAGCTATACAAAAATAAGCGCCTGCTAAAATCATCATTTTATTGATTTGCCGCAGCACTTTGCCATTTCATCTCATTTAAAAAAAATACAAATATTATGTTGATAGGTTTGTTGTGCAATGAAAGCAAAATGAAAAAAGTTTTCAAAAAATTTAAACAACTCTAAAAACTTAAACAATGAAAAAGCAACTTTCAACAATCGCTGTGGGCTTAGCTATGCTGTTGACTACAACAACGTACGCCTCTAATAAGGCTAATACAATTCCACCTAAAATTACTGCGCAGGAAAAAGCCATTAAAAATTTTAGCAGGCAGTTCGGCTCTTCAATCACTCCAAAATTCTACGCTTTGGAAAACGGGTTTATTTTACAATCTTCTCTTAGCGACCTCCATGTAAAATCTGCTTATAATAACAAGGGAAGCTGGATATATACTATCAGCAGCTTTAACCCCGAAAGCTATTCTAAAAAAGTAATTGAGGCTGTTAAAGACAACTATGAGGCTTATTCAATTTCGGGAATGCAAAAAGTAGAGCAGCCCGGCAACAGCCCTGTTTATATCGTATCAATCACTAATGAAAAAACCATTAAAATGCTAAGGATAAGCAATGGTGAAGTTGAAATGATAAACGATTATCAGAAGGCGTAATCTCTAAAAAATTATATCTTAAAAGCTTGTGTTTACACAGGCTTTTATTTTGCATTAGAAACATTACCTAACGAGGCTATTGATTTTATAATTGAACACATAGGACTTCCTGTAAAAAAAATTTACCTGCCTTTGCATTACTGAATGGATAAAAAGCAGGTAAGTGTGTGGCGGTATGCAATGGCCTGTAATAAAATAAGATGGTATTAAATACATAAGTTTGAGGGCCAGTTATGACGACATCAACGCTTAAACCACCTTCTACGCTTATGGTTATGGTGGCCTTTGCCACAGTATACACTGTATGGGGCTCCACCTATTTTTTTATACAGATGGCTATGCATGGCTTTCCGCCTTTGCTGCTTGGCGCCCTACGTTTTCTCATGTCAGGTTTATTAATGCTTGGCTGGGGCCTTATTCGTGGCGAAGATTTGTTTGTTCTAAAAAATATAAAACATGCAGCCATAAGCGGTATACTATTATTGTTTGTGGGAACAGGCGCTGTTATTTGGGTAGAACAATACCTGGCCAGCGGCGTAGTGGCCATAATGGTATCATCGTCTCCTATTTGGTTTGTGGTATTGGATAAGCCCAACTGGCAAAAGAATTTTAGCAGCAGAGCTACTATTGCCGGCCTGTTGATTGGCTTTGCCGGCGTTATTTTACTTTTTAGTGAAAAGCTTGTTACTGCTTTTTCAACTGTCGGCAGTCGTAATGAGGTGAGTGGAATGGTCATCCTCGTCATAGGTTCTATGTGCTGGGCCGGCGGCTCCCTGTATTCAAAATATAAAGCCAATGATGGATCGGCGGCTGTAAACAGCGCCTGGCAAATGCTGGCAGCAGGCGTTGCATTTATACCGGGCAGCCTGCTGCTTGGCGAACCGCAACATCTTCAGTGGCAATACATCCCAACAGATGCCTGGCTGTCTCTTTTTTATTTAGTTTTCTTTGGCTCTATAGCCGGCTTTAGTGCTTATGTTTGGCTGCTTAAAGTAAGGCCTGCCACACAGGTAAGCACCCATGCCTATGTAAACCCCGTGGTGGCCGTAATATTAGGCGTGTTGTTTGCCGGTGAAGTGATATCGCTTGTGCAGGTGATTGGGCTGATTATTATTCTGGCAAGTGTGCTCATGATAAATCTTGTGAAGTATAGAAGAGAACGTGAGTTAACCAGGGCCCAAATGGTTGCTGTAAACGATTGAATTTTAAAAAGCTATTTTTTCAAATAAATCAAGCCATAATTATTAGTACTACTTACTTGCTGCCCGTCTATTTTGTATGAGGATAAAGGATTTATACAATAGACCTTTTGCCCGTTGTTGCGGCCATATTGAATATCTTCTACAAGGTCAGTTAATTTAAAAAGGCGATGATCGCCTGGTAAAAATATTTCATAATCATAATCATTTACGATTATACTACTACCATCATTGTTTGGATAATTTATATGAAGCGTATCTGTTGAAGAACTAAATGTATTGTTGGCAGCATTTATCAAAGTTGTGTCGTGCAAGGAATCAAAGTTTCTAC
>JANLXV010000292.1:0-1873 GCA_031365305.1 Chitinophagaceae bacterium | reverse complement strand
AAGCTACCTGTGGTTTAAATTCCCTGATTATTACAGGAACATCTGCAGGATCGCCTGTATATTTTACTTCAAATGATTTTTTTTGAAGCTAGCTTTGCAATTATGACATTGTATCAATATCATTATTAACCACCAGTATTTTATTCATCCGGAATTTTTAAAATTCATCCTCCAAAGTCGTGCCTTATTTGTAGTAAATGCTTTATAAGTGGAGTAAAGTATTAAGGTTCCAAATTTTAACCGCTTCTGCAAAAGCATAAGCCTATTGCACAGGCATCCGGCCCGCAGCATACTTATCATCCTTTTCATGTCGCAAAACATACCACGCGACAATACCCGCTGCCAGCATTAAAATCGCACCAAGTAAATAAGGCGCTCCGGGAAAATATAAAGAAGTTGATTTTGAGGTGAAATGTGCAAAGAGGTTTGACATGATCACCGGGCTAAGGATAGATGTAGCACTGATAAGGCTGGTAAGAGCGCCCTGCAATTCGCCCTGTTCATTAGCAGGCACATGCCCTGTGATAATGGATTGCAGCGACGGGCCTGATATTCCACCTAAACAGTATGGCACTAAAAATACGAACATCATCCAGCCATGATTGGCAAAGGCAAATAAGATCAGGCCAAGCGCATACAAGCCAAAACCTATATACACACTTTTAAAATTGCCAAGCTTTGGATTGATGTAACGGATAAGTACACCCTGCACCATGCCTACACACAAGCCAACCATGCCTAAAGAAATACCAATGATTTTTTCGCTCCACTGAAAACGCTCAATACCAAAATAAGCCCACACGGTTTGCACAGATTGTGCTGCCATGTATACCAGGAAAAACGAGACGGCCAATGCACCAACGGCGGGATATTTTTTCAATTGTTTTAAAGCACCAAAAGGATTGGCCCGCTTCCAGTCAAACGGGCGGCGGTTCTCCGGCGGCAGCGATTCCGGTAAAACAAAATAGCCATACACAACATTGATTAGTGTAATTGCAGCCGCCGCCAGAAAAGGCACCCGTGCACCATATTGCCCAAGAAGACCGCCTACCACAGGCCCTATAATAAAGCCAAGGCCAAAGGCTGCGCCAACCATGCCGAAGTTTTTTGCACGGTCTTCAGGAGCGCTGATGTCAGCAATGTAAGCCGTGGCCGTTGTAAAACTTGCACCTGTTATGCCGGCAATAATGCGGCCTACAAACAGCCAGCCTATAGTTGGCGCAAATGATAAAAAGATATAATCAACGCCAAAGCCAAGTAAGGAAAACAGCAACACAGGCCTGCGGCCAAACTTATCGCTAAGGTTGCCCAGCACTGGCGAAAACAAAAACTGCATAAAAGCATACGCAAACGTAAGCCAGCCGCCGTATTTAGCAGCCGTACTAATATCACCATGAATCAGTTGCTCTATTAATTTAGGGAAAACAGGAATGATGATGCCGAGACCTGTTACATCTAAAAGAAGGGTTAGAAATATAAAACCAAGAGCCGCCTTCTTATTAATCGCCATGAAATAGTTTTTTTTCAAAGATGCTTAAAAAGTAGATTGAATGATGGGAATGTTTTTAATATTACTGACCTATTGGCGGAGTAATTTAAAATCGCTTTGAATTGTGCTATCGGCACAAAATATTTGTAGAAACGAATTTTATTTTACCATTATGTGTGCCATAGGTACACAACACTCGTTAAGTGAATCGGACCTGCGAAACAACAATGAAGTTTTTGATTTTTTTCGGCAAATATATAGTCCAAAGGAGCAATAGAAAATAAATCTATCAACGCATTATATTTGATGATAATCTATATATTTCTCAATCAACTTTATAATGAACCAGCAACTTTTTGAATCGGTAGATCAATACATCAGCAA
>JANLXV010000288.1:0-1698 GCA_031365305.1 Chitinophagaceae bacterium | reverse complement strand
GCACTAAAATTCTTGATGGCACGGTGAAACAAATAAAACAGGATTGTAAAGAAAATAAATTTAAGGTGGGGTTTGAAAGTCTGCCAAAGATTGATGCAAACGACTACTTTGATGTTGTAGAAACGCTTTCAGACAATATTGTGATTAAGCTTCACCAGAATGTTAAGCCAACAAATGTGCTTCAATACCTGATAAGCCAAAATGCAGACATTACTTCCTTTAACGAAATACTGCCTTCACTCAATGATATTTTTATAAGTAAAGTAGAACATACTACACTTAGCCGTCAATTTGAAACGGTTAGCGAAACCTAATAGAAAAAAAATTTAATAAGAGATTATGCAAAAAATATGGTTAATAATCAGGCGTGAATACTTAACAAGAGTTAGAAATAAAACATTTATACTTTCTACCATTTTATTGCCATTATTTTTTATTGGCTTTATAGCAGCCTCCACTTATTTTTCGGTAAAGAGTATTGACAAGCATACCATTGCTGTAAAAGATAATAACGGCAATTTTAAAAACAGCTTTCATAGCGATGATGTAATTACTTATGAATTTGATTCATCTATAACACCTGAAAATTATAAGGCAAAAGGATACGCTGCTTTGTTGGATATTCCCGAAGATTATACCAAAAACAATGATTCTATTACGCTTATTTCTGATAAGCAATTAGGCATGATGGCCGAAGAAAAAATTAAAGACCAGATAAACACCGCTATCAGAAATAAAGCCTTTCTTGATAAGAATATTGACAAAAAAATCCTCGATTCTATAAATGAAGTTGATGAAGAAAAATTGTACAAGTTCAGCCCTATAGTAGTAAAAGGCAATGTAAAAGCCCAATCGAACAGCGGCCTGGCTTATGGTATTGGCTTCGGCTGCGGCATATTAATTTATATCACCTTATTTATTTATGGGGCTGCAGTAATGCGTGGCGTGATGGAAGAAAAAATGAACCGCATTGCAGAAGTAATTATCAGTTCTGTAAAACCTTTCCAGCTTATGCTAGGAAAAATAATTGGTATTGCTGCGGTGGGTTTAACGCAATTATTAATATGGGTGGGATTAATTATGCTGTTGTCTTCTTTAGCTTCGCTTTTTGCGGGACAGGATTTTATAAATAATGCGCAGGCTATTAATAACTCCATGAGTCAGAATGCTAACAGTAGTATGGCAATGGGTATTTTAAGTGCCCAAAATACTTTTGCTCAAGCTAACTGGTCGTTAATAATTCCCTGTTTTATTTTTTATTTCCTGGGAGGGTATTTGTTTTATGCCTCTTTATTTGCGGCAGTTGGCAGCGTGGTAAATGAAGATCCCCAGGAAGCACAGGCATTGATGTTGCCTATCACCATGCCTATCATTCTTTCGTTTGTGATCATGACTACTGCCGCCGCAAAACCCGATACACCCATAGCAGTTTGGGCCAGCATCATTCCTTTCTCTTCTCCCATTGTAATGATGGCAAGGATACCCTCCGGGGTGCCCTTCTGGCAACTGGCGCTCTCAATGGTTTCACTGGTGGCGGGATTTATTTTTACAACCTGGCTGGCTGCCAAAATTTATCGTACCGGGATATTGTTGTACGGCAAAAAAGTAACGTTCAAAGAAATGAGTCGCTGGCTCTTTCGTAAGTCATAGCGCAGTAGAAGTGGTAGTGGTTTTTGATGTGGTTCCAAAAATGGCTTT
>JANLXV010000274.1:0-9573 GCA_031365305.1 Chitinophagaceae bacterium | reverse complement strand
ATAGAAATGGTGCCGCCTATGAATGAGAGAGGGATTGATGCAAGGGCAAAGGGCAAAAAAGTCTTCCATTTAAAATATCCTCCGCGATAAAACTGGATAAAAGATACTGATGAAACAAACAAATTCAAAAGCAATGCCGTTGGTTTCATCACGTCAGGCATTACGCTGAATAATGCCATCAGGGCTAAATAACCACTGGCACCGCCATGGCCAACCGAAGCATAAAGAAATGCCACGATAAACAACAACACATAAAACAAAATCATGCTTTCTGCCATACTTTTCTTAATTAAAACCCGGGTAATAAATACACCTCCACTGTTTCACCGGCGCTGGCGTCTGCCCTGTTTTCTTCCAGGCAAATTAAACAGTTGGCCTGTGCAAATGAGCTTAAGCGAAACGATTCCTGCGCACCAAGCGGCGTAGCTTTTCCATTCTCAAAATGGCCTTTTAAAAAATGCGTCAGGCCTGGAGGTTTGCTATAATTTGTTGTAAGAATAGCAGGTATAACTTTAAGGCTATTTGGTTTAAAAGATAATTTTTCAATGGCTGGCAACACATAGTTATAAAAACAACTGAGCACAGAAGACGGGTTGCCCGGCAAACCAAAAACAGGTTTTATTTCTTTCATGCCAAAGAACAGTGGCTTACCGGGGCGTTGCTTTATTTTATGAAAACATTGAGCAACATTGCACAGCTTTGTCGCTTCAATCACAAAATCATAATCGCCAACACTTACGCCACCGACCAGTAACACCATATCACTTTGCGTTAAAGCTTGTGCTAATATTCCTTTGAGGATATTAAGGTCATCATCAGCATGAGCAACATTAATAGTTTGGATGCCTGCCTGTTGTAAAGCAGCTTTTAAAGAATAAGAATTGGACTCATAAACCTGGCCTGCAGATAAATCGTTGCCAGGCGTTTGCAATTCTTTACCTGTAACAATAATAGTTACCGAAGGCATCGGGTAAACAACAATACTTTTTACGCCAATACCTGCTATAAAGCCAATGGCCGCAGGTGATAAAAGACTGCCCTGTTGAATGGCAAGAGTGCCTGACTTAACTTCTGCACCTTTATGCCGAACATTATTACCGTGTTTTAAATCCTGATCATTTATAATTACCTCCTCATTTTGATGGCTGGTTTTTTCCTGCATCACGACAGTATCTGCGCCTTCTGGCAAAGGAGCGCCGGTAAAAATTCTGGCTGCTTCACCCGGCTTTATGGTGAACTGCTGCATAGTTCCGGCAGCCATTTCACCCACCACTTTTAATGGTGAATTTTTATCGGAAAACCTGATGGCATAACCATCCATTGAAGATTGTTCAAAGGCCGGAATATCTATAGTTGCAAAAATGTCCCGGGCCAGGATATGATTGACAGCGTCTGAGAGTGGGAGTTCAGCAGGAGCTAATGGCACTATATTTTTAGAGATAATGGCTTTGGCTTCTGTAACAGGTATCATGGCTTTTTAAAAAATTATCCACCAATCGTTATCATACTCCTGTTATGAATAGTATCGGCTTCAAGCAGTTCAAAAGTTCCTGAAAACTGGCCGCCCAATGCTTTTGCTTTACTTTGAATAGAAGCATGTATTAAGGGTAAAACATCTTCGCCGTTGCGCAGGGCTGTAAGCAGATCAGTTTCGCCCTCGGAGAACAGACAATTTTTTAATTTGCCATCTGCCGTCAGGCGCATCCTGTTGCATGTGCCGCAAAAAGGCGCACTCATCGTACTTATCACGGCAAACGATCCTTCATGGCCGGGCACCATAAAGTGTTTTGCGGTATCATTAGGATCGCCCAGCAGAGGCAGAAAAGAATATTGTTCGCTTATTAAAGCCAGCATATCGTTAAGAGCAAAAACTTTATTGCTTGTCCACTTGTTGCCACTGAAAGGCATAAATTCTATAAAACGAACCTGTATGGGATTGTGGGCTGTCCAGGCAATAAAATCATTGATCTCGTTATCATTAAATCCTTTCATCACTACCACATTTATTTTTACGTTGAAGTGATGATGCAGCAACAATTCAATATTGCTTCTTACCTGGTGAAACAAATCTCGCCGGGTTACCAGCAAAAATTTATCAGGCTGAAGTGTATCAAGACTAATATTGATCGTGCGGATGTTTGCAGCTTTTAAGGTATCGAGCATTTCATGAATGCGTGTGCCATTAGTGGTGATTGCAAGCTCTACCGGCAGCTTGCCTAATGAAGTAATAATCTGTGCTGCATCTTTACGCACCAAAGGTTCACCGCCGGTAAGGCGGATTTTTTTTACACCCTGGTCTACAAATATCTTAGCCAGTTTTTCTATTTCCGCAGGCTGCATCAGGCGGGACGCAGGCGTAAAATCATACTCTTCTTCGGGCATACAATAAAAGCATCGCAGGTTGCAATTATCGGTAAGCGATATCCGCAGGTAATCATGCACACGGTTAAATGAATCTTTTATCATATTATGTCTTCTGCCTCATTTGTTAGGAATAAGCAGAATTATTTATCAGCGTTTAAAAATCCTGTCCAATCTTATTATTGTTATCAGATGTTAATAAGCTGGTATAATCCTCCATAGCATCAATATCAATATTGCCTTGTGGAAAAGAAACCGCCACAACATCTTTTTCATTTAATTTAATCAGGCGCTTTGCACCTTCAGTCCCTTTTAATTGTTGCAATGCTTCAAAATATTTTTGATCAAATAACACCGGTGTTCCGATCGTGTCTGCATACGAACAGGCAACAATACCTTTGCGGCTAACCTGCTTCTTTGCGATCATCTTCATAAAAAGATCTGCCGTTATAAGAGGTTGATCGCACACAGAAATAAAACTTCTTTTAATAGTTGCATTGAACGATAACAACTTTTTTATGCCGGCCACAATACCCGAAGCCATACCTTCCTGCCACAAATCATTATGAACAATCATCACCTCTTCCTGCTTTAAAGTTAGCGAAACCTGATCGGCATTTGCACCCAGTACAATAATTACAGGATGAAGACCTGCCTTTACGGCTTGTTGAACAAGGTGCGACAATAACGTTTGCCGGCCATATTGCAACAGTTGCTTTGGCTGACCCAGGCGTGATGAGCTGCCGGCAGCAAGAATGATGATTCCGGTTTGATCCATTAATTTGTTGGCGTTTCGGTGTTATAAGAATGAATAGATGCGGCTTTATTTTTCAAAAAATTTCCACTACCTGATGAAAGTACAGCTTTGATTTCTGCAACTACAGACAGCGCAATTTCTTCAGGTGTTTCGGCGCCGATATCCAGGCCTACCGGGCTATGAATGGTTAATAATTGTTTATCATCTAACACTAAACCATCTTCAGCTAATTCAGCCAGCATTCTGTCTAACTTTTTTTTAGGGCCTAATATCCCGGTATAAACGCCATCTATTTGCATCAACCTTTTTAATAAAGCTTTGTCATAATTATAATTATGCGTCATTAAAACAAAAACAGTCTGGCTATCCAAAGTAATTGCAGATAATACATCTTCGGGTTTGGACACAAAAACGGAATTTGCCTTTGGAAAACGCTGTGTTGTTGCATGAGAACTTCTGCCGTCAACAACTGTAGTATGCCAGCCAAGTAAGGTTGTTATGTCAACAAGAGGTTGAACATCGTTGCCGGCGCCGGCAATAATAATTGAAACAGGTGGCGGAATAAACTCCACAAAAGCATTTATTTTCTGCTCATTGTAGTGATAGATTTTTAAAGAAGACTGTTCATTGTATAAACTTTCTTTGGCATCATCTACAACAATTTTATTCAGGTCTGCCGGTAAAGATGTACGCTTGTCTTTTTCTCTAAAAAGAAGACTTGTGCCATGCTGTATATTATTGTTTAAAGAAAACAGTGTCGCTAAAACAGCTTTCTCCCTTGTTGAAATTAATTGCTGCAGCAGGGAAATAGCATTAGGATTGTTTTGGTGAGAAATAGGCTCAAATAAAATATGAACAATGCCATTGCAACCTAACTGCACACCGAACCGGGCATCATCTTCATCAGTTGAATCATAAGTAACCAATTTATTTTGTTGCTGATTGATTGCCAGCAAGGCTTTACGAAGGGCATCCCCTTCCAGGCAGCCACCACTTATGGCGCCGGTTAATTTACCATCGTCGGTCACCAACATTCTTGCGCCGGGTCGGCGATACGACGAACCTTCAACATGTACAACGGTTGCGAGGGCAGCTTTTCTACCTTCTGCTTTTGCAATGTGGTAAGCCTGGAGTATTTCCCTGATTTCTTTCATATAAAAATATCAACAGGCATTCAATAGTATTTGTTCCAGATCAAAATTCATACTAACAATGGAAACTTTTAAAAAGTTACTCAAATTATTATTCCATGAATAGGTATGCAATCAAAAAAAAATATCATACAATTTACCCTTATAAATTTAAACGGCTTGTTATTTGCGGAACAAAATCAGACCTGCCTTCAGGCTTTAATCTCATAAACATTAAAATAAATATTTTCATCCTGTGTTGCAATGAACAAAGCTAACAGCATCGTGTTACACAAGTAACATTTCATATACATCAACTTTCCTTCACTCAAACTTTTAATATTTTTTTATGCCGGAACAAACAGACAACCAGGATCTGACGGATGATGAGAAAAGCCTGATCCAGGAAATTTTATCAGAAGACGAAAGTAACCTGACACCGTATGGAGAGTCAAGGCGTAATTTTTTAAAGATGGCCATGCTCACAAGTGGTGGCTTGATGGCTTTTGAACTTTCTGGCGCACAAGGATTTTTCGCTGATTCGTTAACAGATAGCCCGGCGCCGGGCATAATAGAAAATATTTTACGGGTGGCCTTTAAAGTAAATGGCAATAAAAAATCCTTAGACATTGATTCACGTATGACACTGCTGGATGCCTTAAGAGAACGGTTGCAACTAACCGGTTCTAAAAAAGGTTGCGATCATGGCCAGTGTGGAGCCTGCACATTACTGGTGGATGGCCGGAGAGTATTGTCCTGCCTTACATTGGCAGCCTCCTGCGAGGGAAAGTCAATTACAACGATTGAGGGCCTGGCTGATAATGCTAAACTTCACCCGATGCAGGCTGCATTTGTAAAACACGATGGTTTCCAGTGCGGTTATTGCACACCCGGGCAAATATGTTCAGCAACGGCTTTAATAGAAGAAGCCAAACGTGGAGAGCTGAGTTACCTAAGCACTGATGTTCGCTCAAAGGCCGGGCCATTGGAACTTTCAGATGAAGAGATTCGGGAACGCATGTCGGGAAATATTTGCCGCTGCGGCGCCTATCCCAATATTGTTGATGCCATTAAAGAAGTGCATTCCGGGAAAGATGTAGGACAACACTGGCAGTTTCTACATGAAGGGAATAATGCATTTTCAGTTGGCAACTTAATGCAAAAAGGAGGTGAAAATGCAGCCATTTAAATACACAAAAACAACTGATGTAATTGCGACCACCAAATTGCTGGCAGCCAACACCAGGGCTAAAATATTAGCCGGCGGTACTAACATTATTGACCTGATGAAAGAAGATGTTGAACGGCCGGATGAACTGGTTGACATAACAAACATCAGTCTTGCTGAAATAAAAATCAACCCGGCAGGTGGGGTATCCATTGGTGCTGTTGCAAGAAATACAGATACGGCAAACCACCAATTGATCCGTGAAAATTATCCCCTGCTTACACAGGCAATACTTGCAGGCGCATCTGCACAGATCCGTAATATGGCAACGAATGGCGGCAATCTAAATCAACGCACCCGCTGCCCATACTTTTATGATGTTGCTATGCCTTGTAATAAACGTGAACCCGGCTCAGGCTGTGGCGCATTTGAAGGCGAGAACAGGATGCAGGCCATCTTTGGCTGGTCTGATAAATGCGTAGCCGTGCACCCGTCAGATATGTGTGTTGCCCTTGCAGCGTTAGATGCTGTTGTGATTGTGCAGGGGCCAACTGGCAACCGTAGCATTCCATTTACAGCCTATCACCGTTTGCCCGGAGATACACCTGAAAAAGACAATACACTTAATGCAGGCGAGGTAATATTGTCTATTGATATCCCAACAAATAGTTTTCAAAATAATTCTTATTATTTAAAAGTTCGTGACCGCTCCAGCTACGCATTTGCGTTGATATCTGTAGCCGCCGCCCTTGAAATATCCGGCGGCAATATCACGCAGGCAAGGATTGCCCTTGGCGGTGTGGCACACAAACCCTGGAGAACGACGGAAGCTGAAAAATATTTAGTGGGTAAGCCTGCCAATGAAAATTCTTTTAAAGAAGCTGCAATTATAGCAATGAAGGATGCAAGGCCTTTAAAACATAATAGTTATAAACCTATGCTGGCTACCAGGGCTATTGCACGAGCTTTAATGCAGGCTACAAATGGTGTTGCGAAATCTTAATACTAAAATCGGAGGAAACATAATATGGCAGAAATAGGAAAACCAATTGACAGGATAGAAGCATTTTTAAAAGTGACCGGCACAGCAAAGTATGCGGCAGAGTTCAACCAGAAAAATATGGCATACGGCTTTCCCGTACGTGCAACCATTGCGAAAGGAACCATTAGCGCCATTGATACTGAAGCTGCGCAAAAAAATAAAGGCGTTATAAAAATTCTTACCCATAATAATGCACCACGCTTAAAAGCCATTGATCCGCAGGCCATGCAGCAAACCGGTGGTATGTTGGGAGAGCAATTGTTAGCCATACAGGAAAATAAAGTGTCTTACTTCGGACAATATATTGCCCTGGTGATTGCAGAGACTTATGAGCAGGCAAGAGCTGCGGCGGCAAATATTAAAGTGTCGTACAATAAAGAAAAACCTGCAATAGATTTAAAAACCGAAATGCCAAATGGCATCATGCCTAAACAATTAATGGGTGAGGAAGCTCAGCTAAACGAAGGTAAGACGGCTTCAATACTTGATGCCGGGGCTGTAAAAGTTGAGCAAACCTACACAACGCCAAATGAAAACCACCACCCTATGGAGCCACATGCAACTATTGCACTCTGGGAGGGTGCAGACAAGTTATTGGTGTATGACGCTACGCAAGGCGTTATGGGTGCACGTGGAATCATGTCTTATCTTTTTAGCTTAAAACCGGAGAATGTTCAAATATTGTCGCCTTATGTAGGTGGGGGTTTTGGCTGTAAGGGTTCACAATGGGGGCATGTGATGTTGGCTGCCATGGGTGCAAAAGCTGTTAACCGCCCGGTAAAAATTGCTATCACCAGGCAAGCCATGCAAACAAATGTTGGCCGTCGTGCAGAGACTGAGCAAACTGTTGCACTCTCCTCAGGCACCGATGGCAAACTCACAGCCATGCGCCATCATACCAATACGTACGGAAATCTCTCAGATTTTTTTGAGCCGAGCGGTAAACAAACAGCGGTGCTATACAGCGCCCCAATGCGTGAAGTAACTTATAAAGTAACAAAGCTAAATGTTGGCACACCAACCTTCATGCGGGCACCCGGCGAAACACCGGGAACGTTTGCGCTTGAATCTGCTATGGATGAATTGGCACATGAATTAAAAATGGATCCAATAGCATTAAGAGTGTTGAATCATACTGCAGAAGATCCTATAAAAAAGCACCCCTTCTCCAGTGAATACTTACTCGACTGCTACAAATTGGGTGCTGATAAATTTGGCTGGCATAACCGTAAAGCCCTGCCACGCCAGCTTCGTAACGGAAAGCAATTGATTGGGCATGGTATGGCAACAGCTACCTACCCGGCCATCCGTAGTGCTGCGTCAGTTAAAATGCAAATGAGGGCTGATGGCTCTGTTACTGTTATGAGTGCAACACAGGATATTGGCACCGGCACATATACTATCATGGCGCAAACAGCAGCGGATGCCTTAGGTATTCCTGTAAAAATGATAACAGTAAAACTCGGTGATTCGAGTTTACCGCCGGCGCCTGTTTCAGGTGGATCAACAACAGCTGCAAGTGTAAATCCTGCAGTGTTAGCAGCAGGTGAAATGCTTCGTAACGATTTAATGAAACTGGCAGTAGCAGATACAAAATCAAAACTGCACGCAAGAAATATAGCAGAACTTGATGTTATTGATGGCAGGTTATTTTTAATAGACGATTCGTCTATAAGCGACCTCTACGTTAATATTATGCGTCGCAATAAAAAGCCAATGATGGAAGTATGCACCACGGCAATGCCGGCTTCCGGAAGTGGACTTGGTTCACCGCAGGTACCTTGTAACCTTGCGCCTTTAAAAGAAGATGAGAATAGTGATGAAAAGAAATATGCCTTTCATTCCTTCGGTGCGCAGTTTGCAGAAGTATGGGTGGATGAGGATTTTGGGACCATTCGTGTAAAGCGCTTTGTGAGTGTGCACGATGCAGGACGCATTATGAATGAAAAAACCGGGCGCTCCCAAATTATTGGTGGTGTAATATATGGTCTTGGTGCTGCATTGATGGAAGAAACAATACATGATAAACGCTGGGCTAATCCTGTTACGAGAACATTGGCCGATTATCATGTTCCTGTTAATTTAGATGTACCACCGATAGACGTGTATTTTATTGGCAAACCAGATCCGCACATATCAAAAATTGGTGCAAGAGGTATTGGTGAAATTGGCATTACAGGTGTAGCTGCAGCCGTTGCTAACGCAGTGTTTAATGCTACAGGCAAGCGTTTACGGGACTTACCGCTTACGCCTGATAAATTGTTGGTTTAAGGAATTAATACAAGCAAGATTAATTTATGCCTGGCTTAGCCGGGCATTTTTCTTTATAAGAATCACGGGATGAACTTTGCTGAACGTTCTTGAGGTTTAATTGCTTTTTTTCGCAGTAACCACAATGGCTATGCCTGCAACTACAGCAACAGCGCCGGCATATATTGGCCAGCTCACTGTTTTGTTTTCTTTCCTGTTGATTTCCACCGGGCCAAGGTCAACCACTTTCTTTTCCTGCGTAAAATTAAATCCACGAAAGATCATCATCAATATACCTGCTGCTATTAATATAAAACCGAGCGTTTTCATAATTATGTTTAAGATGTTTTCAAAGATAGAGGCTTTGCATGAGCGTTAGTTCTTAGGTTTATAAGAAAATCTCAACAAAGCATTTTAAACATCCTTGAATAAGATAGATCAATACCAACCACTTTTAAAATATTTTTATCTCAAACCAAACTTACCAGAACTTAACATATAGTGCAAATATGATAAGCAATGTCACTACTATCATCACAGTTGTTGACGGCGATAATTTAAACATCGCCTTATCCAATTCAAAAGCTTTTGGATTTATTTTTGGCCCGGCCAGGCTAATACCAATCATTACGAGCATGGTTATAACAAAAGATAAGCCCATACATATATGAAAGGGTATTTCAAAGCCACCTTTGCCGTTTGGATATGCCGTATACAAAAAGGTATTATTACCAAACAATTGCGGCGCAAATTCATTAAACAATACTGACAAAAGAAAGCCGGTAATAACGCCGGCAATGGCCGCAGCACCAGTGGTTCTTTTCCAAAACATACCTAAGATAAACATGGCAAATACACCAGGGCT
>JANLXV010000265.1:0-2508 GCA_031365305.1 Chitinophagaceae bacterium | reverse complement strand
CCCTGATTGTACAGGCTTTTTTTATTTTTTGAGCGGTTTAATTTAGCAACTATGGAAAGGGCAGTACGTGTTTTTTGCCTTTCGCCGGTAATGAATGACTTATGCATGACGTATGTTTATAGATGTTATTATTTAATGTCGTAAATTTTTCTCACTGTTACTCACAATCGGTAAAATTCGCCACCCCAATTTTCTCAGGTACATTTTACCCCGAGGTAAATCTTTGGGTTTGTTTTGCTGGTACAACTGCCGGTTTATTATACCATCAGCTGCAATGGCTTTTGGTTCAATGGTATTGCAGGCAGCGGCTGTTACCCAAAACTCCATGCTATCAGCTATAAGGCCGGGTTTTATATTTTCAGCAACTTGCTTTTTCATACCATTGTTTTATTATAGAACCTGAAAATTGTGCCAAAGTTTAAAGCACCTTAAATTTTATAAACGGATAAAAATGGTAAAGCGTGTGTTATTAAATGCTGTTGTGGAGTAAATGTGGATTGCCTTGGGAAAACAGAAGTGTTTTTGTTACAGGCATTTGTGCTGCTATTAAGCTTCAGTCGCATGGTACATTCCGATATGGCGGGACTATTGTGCAGAATATTTTTATTGGGATTTTATTAGAACTAGGATGAATTATTATACTGATACCCATTTTGTAAATTCAATCGGTAAAAGAGATACAATCTCATTTCCTTTCATGGAATTCAAATCATAAGTCATTTGATATTGCCGGATTATTCTAACTAATCTCCTTGCAGAACCACCACCTTTCCCCGCTGCACCTCTCTTAAGATTTTTTGTTACACTATCCCAATACAAAATGTTTGCCGCATCAATAATTCCTTTATTCAAAGCAATTTCCTGATATGCACCAAACTGTTCTGTTACTTCACCTCTTTTTGCAAAGCTTCCAATAAGAAATATTTTTGAAGAGTCGTCAAGTTCAGAATAAACTCTGCATGGATAGGCCAGAAGATGTCTGTAAAACTTTGTGTAATTCTTTGGGTCTTTCAATAAGTAAAAAGCTGTCTCATTTATTTTTCTTTTACCATTACCATCAGGTGGACAAACATTGTCAAAATAAAAAGCTGCTAACCACGACCATAAGCCTTTATCAAAATACAGGTATTTATTATTTCTTAAATTTAGTTTTTCTGTAAGATAGGGAATGAGTTCATTCTTATTTTTAAAATCAACTTTTTCGATATTAATAATTGGTTCTTGCGAAGAAGTATAATCTTCGTTGAACAGCAGGTCTTCGGGAATATTTTTCAGATTTCCATTCCTCAGTTCTCCAATAATTCTTTCGAACTCATTCAGTCCGGCATCATTAAAAACTCTTACAGAATAGTTACTCATAAGACAGTGAATTTTTCAAACAGTTGAAACTTTTTACAATATTCATTAACGCATTCATTGATCCATTCTTCTTGTTCCGGTGTAAGTATACCATTATCATTTTCAGTATCAGGTAAAGATTTTACACCTAATACGCTTTCAATAAACCTTAACCATTGTGCCACCCAATGTTCTTCATCAACATCAAATTCTCCATCTTCCACTATTTTTGTAATTACACTTCTGAAAGCTGTTGGATAAACAAGACTGATAAATTTGTAATCATTCTTTGCCATTTCATACAATTCAGGAATTCTGTTATTGATTTCAAGAATCGGACGGTTATCATCACTTGAATCAAATGTCAGTCTCCAAAATTGATTTCCTAAATCAGCAGGATTTACATATAACAATGGAATTCTGTCATTCGGTAAATCATTCGTACTTACAGGAATACCTTTGGCCTTACCGAGCAGCAGTCCCACTTTTTCGCTTTCATCAACAATTGAAATATCAAAATATGCAAGTTCTGTTTCTGGCAGTTCAGTTAACCTTGTACTTGCTGGTTCTTTAAAGGCAGCAACAGTTCCAAAATCAAACCGCTGGTATACGCCTTTATAATTGGGCTCAATAAATATTTTTGCATCAGGAGGTAATTTTAATCCTTCCAGATTTATTTTAGCTCTGAAGTATTTGCCTTCATTATCCTTAAACAGCGCTACATCAATTCTGTTTCTCGGAATTTTAAGACGGCCTGTATAATTAAATCTTCTTATCATCTATTGCAGTTTAAAAAAAAGATCACGCTTTTCATCAAAGCCTGTCAGTGTAATTTCGAAATGAGCATTGTCTTCTATATCGAACTCAAGTACATTCTTTTCTTTTTTTGTGAAATAAATTCCTGATGATTCAATTTTTATCGGGGCTTTTGCAACATCAAAGTCGAGTTCCTGATAACTTTTTATTGGATTACCTCTTGGAACATCATATCCAAATTTTAATTTTAAACTATCTGGCACTTCTTCTGCTTCCGGATTTTTTATAAGCTTTAAACCTGAATTTATTTTTTCGATTATCAGGGGCCTCTTTTTCCCTTGCAGAACTGGTACTTCGGGTTCATTCACTTCATTGTCTCCTTCTTTCTGCCGGGGAAGATCTTTTTGTTTTCTT
>JANLXV010000248.1:0-7939 GCA_031365305.1 Chitinophagaceae bacterium | reverse complement strand
GGTTCTCCTTTTTAAAATAAAATATGTTGTATAACAGGGATCTTAGCTGGCTCGGGTTTAATTTAAGAGTGTTGCAGGAAGCCGGCGATACTGATGTGCCTTTATTTGAACGGCTTAAATTCCTCGCTATATTTTCTTCAAATCTTGATGAATTTTTCAGGGTTAGATACCCGTCAATAGTGGCTTTGGCGCAGCTTAATACCAAAAACATACGGCAGCTAAAACATAGCGATGCCGAAGAAATGGCAGAAAACATCCAGGCAGAAATCAACCGGCAGCTACAGATCTTCGGCGATACACTTTTTTCACTTATTGAAGAGCTGCGTAAAATAAATATTCATTTTTATTATAATGAATCAATAGGGGAAGAACACAGGAATGAGGTACGGGAAATATTCCTGTCGCAGGTATTATCTTTTATCCAGATCATTTATTTAGACAGCAGGAGTAATGAAACCTTCATGCCGGAGAATAACCATTTATATTTTGTGGTTACTATAAAAGAACCGGTAACAGGCATTCTCAATCATGCCATCATTAATATTCCTTCAATAAAGCTGCAACGTTTTTACACGCTTACGCCAATTGAAGGCACAGAACATGTCATTTTTATTGATGATATCATTCGTGAAAACCTGGCGCACGTTTTTCCGGGTAAAGAAATTATTGGTGTGTACAGCATCAAGTTTAACCGCGATGCAGAACTGCATTTAACTGATGAATATTCCGGCAATCTTTTGAATAAAATTGACAGGCAATTACAAAAAAGAGATTTTGGAGCGCCTTCACGTTTTCTGTACGAGAAAAGCATGCCTTCTAACCTTTTACATTTTTTGGCTGCGTTGTTTAATATAGAGCAGGAAGATATGTTTCCCGGCGGAAGGTATCACCATCTGAGTGATCTTGCCTCTTTCCCTGATTTTGATAAAGGTTTAAAATATAAAAAGCTAAAGCCGCTCTCTCATCAAAAAGTATTAAACAGCGGCGATATTTTTAACCTGATGAGTACGCAGGATATCCTGCTACATATTCCCTACCAGTCGTACAACCCGGTATTATCTTTTTTTAACCAGGCCGCTGTTGATACGGAAGTAACACATATCTATATTACTTTATACCGTGTGGCTGCGGAATCGCATATTGTAAATGCGCTGATCAGCGCTGCAAAAAACGGGAAGACTGTTACAGCTTTTATAGAACTGAAGGCACGCTTTGATGAAGCGAACAATATTCGCTGGAGTAAAGCGATGAAACAGGCCGGCGTAAAAATAATTTATAGCATACCGGATATTAAGGTGCATTCAAAAATTGGTTTAGTAAGAAAAAAGAAAGGCAGCCACTCAGCCACTTACGCCATATTAAGCACCGGTAATTTTAATGAGATCACCGCACAATTTTATACAGATCATGTTTTAATGACGACGGATAAGGCGATAGTGAAAGAACTTTTACAACTGTTTAAATTTTTGCAGAAGACCAATAAATCGCTTGCAGATAATAGTTTAAAATTTAATACGCTGCTGGTATCGCAATTTAACCTGAATGATGAGCTGTATAAACTTATTGAAAAAGAAATTGAAAAAGCCCAACAGCAGCAGCCGGCGCTTATACGCATCAAAGTAAATAACCTGGAAGAGCCAAAGCTCACTAATCATCTTATAAAAGCAAGCCAGACAGGTGTAAGCATTCGTTTGATTGTAAGAAGCGTGTGCTGCTTAGTGCCCGGTGTGCCCGGTTCAAGTGAAAATATTACCATCAAACGTATAGTAGATCGTTATCTTGAACATACCCGTTTGCTGATATTTGGCACTGGTGAAAAAGCAAAAGTAATCATGGGTTCGGCTGACCTGATGACGAGAAATCTTTATCATCGCATTGAGGTTTGTGTGCCTGTAAAAAATGTTGCCTTGAAACAGGATTTAATTGAATACTTTGAGATACAATGGAAGGACACTGATAAAGCAGTGCGGTTAACATCAACTATGCAACAGGAGCCGGTGCCGCAGGAAGGTGAGGTGATCAATGCACAGCAATCCATTTACAATTATCTGCAGGCAAAATGACGAAATACCTGGTTAAAATTCTTAAGATTTCCAATGTAGATAAATACAGGTGGAAGTCCGTAATTTTTGTGGCATTACTGTGGACGCTGATAGATTTTATTATGCTGCTGCTGCGGGATGATCCAAATTCTTACAAGGCCGCAACCTCTGTGTGGTTTAGAGAAGCCCTCGTTTTTGTGGTAAGTATTATCATGGGATATCTTTTTGTTTACAAGCTTAAAAAAGTTTTACGCAGCTACCCCCTCTGGATCAACTTTATTTTAAAGAGCTGCATATTATTAGGCGCAGCGCTCATCATAACTTTTCTCCTGCAATTTCTTCACTTTATATTTTTTGCAGGCAAAAGCCCGGCAGATGCCTACAACCAGATCTTAAAATATGCGCTTCACCGCAACTGGCTCCTCCAAAAAATATTCTATTGGCTGTGCATATTTTTTGTAACACAACTGTTTCTTATTATCACCGAAAAATATTCGCCGGGCGTATTTTTTGATATTCTGCGTGGCAAATACATTCAGCCTAAAATAGAAAAAAGAATAGTGATGTTTATTGATTTGAAAGACTCTACGCCGATTGCTGAAAAGTTAGGTCATCACGTGTATTTTAAATTTATAAGAGATTTTATTTACCAGGTGTCTTCTGCCATGCTTGAATACGATGGCATCATTTATCAGTATGTGGGAGATGAAGTCATCACATCGTGGATCTACGAAAAAAAGAATATGAAAAAATGCCTCGCTGCTGTAATCCAGGCCCGGCGCAATATTCAAAAGCGCAGCGAATATTTCAGGCGGGAATTTGGGCAGGTGCCGGAGTTTCGGGTAGGCATTCATGTTGGCGACGTAACGGTTGGAGAAATTGGCGTTATTAAAAAAGACCTGGCCATGAGCGGCGACACGATGAACACCACCGCAAGATTAAGAAGCGCCTGCAATGAACTCAACCAGCATTTTATTGTTTCAAAAGATTTTATTGAACACAGCGATATGGAAACCTGGCAAAGTAAAAGCCTTGGTATGGTTGATCTGAAGGGCAAAGGGCACAGCCTTGAACTTTTCTCGTTGCAGATATGAGATGAGGTTTAAGGTATAAGGTGTGAGGCTTGAGGCTTTAATTAGCACTCAGATATGCGTTTCGACACCCTGATTAACCAAATGTAAACTTCAAACTATTAGCTTACTGCCACACTAAACAAGCATGAGACTGCCAAAATATCATTTAAAGGCTGAAAGTAAGTTTGCAAGGTTCGAATTTATTAGTGAAGGAAATAAAGGTGTAGTTCGTAAGCTTATTGAATTTCAAGCTACTTCAGATGAAAATGTTATAATCTGGCGTTCGGTGACAAAGACCCATTAACTGGCGACTTAAATGATTTAGCAATTACAAATAATGGCGACACAGAAAAAGTATTGGTATCAGTTGTAGCTGCGTTATATGTGTTTTTTGACAATTACCCTACAGCTTATGTTTATGCTACTGGTAGCACAAAAGCCCGAATAAGATTATATAGAATAGGTATAACAAGATTCTACGAAGAAATGCAAAAGGATTTTTATCTATACGGACAAACTGGAGATGACTATCACGAATTTGAGTTAGGTAAAGACTGTGACGGATTTTTAGCCCAACGAAAATTTTAATTAAATTTACATGTATGAAAACAGTTGAAGAACTTAATAAGCGCAAAGTGCCAATCGTAACAATTGACCCTGCGCTTGATAAATATAGAGACAAAATTATGTTTCCGAAAAAGCTCGAAAAGGCGAACAAAATGTTGAAGACAGCTATACTTCCACCACATAAGCACCGAGGCTTACAAAGGTAGATGTAAACGGGGCGAGCACATCGCTGCATCAGTTCCATCCGAAGACGAACTAACAACCATCTTCAAAAATAGCAGTATTAATTCTTCACCGCATATCATGCAATCTTTCCCAGCCTTAGCCAACTTGCATTCAGCCACAGCGATGCTCTTTATAACAATGACGGATTGGTGAACTTTAAATTTTTTAATTTTTAATTTTTAATTTGTTTTTGAACTTTACCTCATCTTGGTTTATATTTTGCTTGGAAACAAGCATTAAATCCCCCGGTTTTTACACTAATGGAATCAACTGAAAACACCCAACCCAAAAAAAGAAGGACTGTCTTAAGTAAAGTAGCTAATGTTCTCTCCTACATTCTCGTCATAGTTGTTTTTTTGGTTATTCTTATAACACTCTCCTTACAAACTGCGCCTGTTCAAAATTTTGTGAGGGGCAAGGTGCAATCTTTTCTACAGAATAAATTAAAAACCAAAGTAGTTATTGGCAAGCTGGATGTCGATTTTCCAAATTCAGTTTTGCTGAAAAACATTTATGTGGAAGACCAAACCAAAGACACGTTGTTATCCGGCGTTCAGCTTAAAGTTGATATTAATATGCTCGGATTATTGAAGGGAGATATACAGATCAATGAAATTAACGTTGACCAGGTTACAGCCAAAATAAAAAGAGTAGGCACCGACACCGTTTTTAATTACCAGTTTATTGCAGATGCCTTTGCAACAGGCGACACATCCAATACATCAGGCGATACCTCCGGGCTTAAGATGGATATTAATAATATTGTTATCAATAAAACCAGGATCGTTTATAAAGACGTGCTTACCGGTAATGATATGGATATGTATATTACTCACTTAGACGCACCGATTGAAACTTTTGACATCAACAAGCTTTATTTTAATATCCCCACCTTTACGCTTACCGGCCTGCGTGGTTATTTTCACCAGGATGAGCCACTGAAGCCTATTATACAGGAAGCAGTTGCCGAAGCCGTAAACACACCGGGCACGTTTTTACAACTTAAAAACGCCGAGATCCTTTTAAAGGATATAGACTTTACTTATAAAAGTGTGCCTACAAATATTTTAACCACTTTAAAAATAAACAGCTTTACGGCTCACCCCGATACATTAAATATCAGGGATGGCAAATTTGATTTTAAAGATCTTGATCTTAACAACGCTGACATCGGCGTTGTAATGAGCAATAAAGCAGCGCCGCCTGTAACTGCCAAACAGGAAGCGGTGAGCGAGTCATTGCCACTTTTTACCATCTCATCAGATAAAACAACCATTGCCAATTCGCATATAAAAATGGACAACACCTCCATGCCGGTTTTAAAAGATGGTATGGATTATGGCCATCTTGATATGACCGGGCTAAACCTTGCAGCAGATAATCTTACTTATAATTCAGATACTATTTCGGCCACTATCACCAGCGGAAGTATGAAAGAAAAAAGCGGCTTTTTACTGAATGAGCTTAATGCCGATTTTTTGTTCACCGATAAAAAAACATCCTTACAAAACTTCCTGATTAAAACGCCGGGAAGTACCATTAGAAATAAGGCCTTGATCACCTATCCGTCTCTTGCACAATTGGCAGCCAATCCTGATTTGCTGGCCTTTGATCTCAATTTTGTTAGTACGTCGGTTCTGGTTAAAGACCTGCTGCTTTTTGCGCCAATGCTTAAGGCCCAGCCGGCTTTTGCTAATCCATCGCAAACGTTATTGGTGAATGGCCGTGTGTATGGCAAGGTTAGCGATCTCAATTTTCAGGACCTGCGTTTTAAAGGTTTTGGCAATACAACTGTATTTGTAACAGGGAGTGTAAAAGGCTTGCCTGATCCCAATAAATTTTCGGCAGACCTGACGATTAATCGTCTCATCACTTCCAGGAAAGACATTATTGGATTGCTGCCGGCGGGTACACTACCGGCAAATATTACTTTACCTGAAACCATTGATGCTTCAGGTACAGTAAAAGGCAACATGAATAACCTTGCTTCAAATCTTACTATAAAAACATCTTTAGGCTCAGCAAAACTAAATGGCACATTAACCAATTTTTCAAGCCCGGTAAAAGCAAAATATGATTATGCAATAAATGCTTCGGGCATTAACCTCGGCACCATAATGGGCGATACCAAAACCTTTGGTATGCTGTCAGGTAATTTCAAAATAAAGGGAACAGGTTTTGATCCTAATGTAGCTAATGCCACTTTCAGCGGTGTACTTAACAGTTTTGGCTACAATCAATATACTTATAAAAATATTAAACTGAATGGCAACATCGCCAACAAACATTTTAAAATAAATGCAGACATCAATGATCCTAACATTGATCTTGATCTGACAGCCGATGGCATATTTAACGGTACTTTTCCCTCGGTGCATCTTATAACAAATATTGACAGTATTAAAACGTTGCCTTTACATTTTACGCCGCAGACTTTGATATACCATGGCAAAATTGATGGGGATTTCACCAACGTGGATCCGGATAATCTTGCAGGAACAATGGTAATTACCAATTCCATCCTTGCAACGGATAGCCAGCGTTTTGAACTGGATACTTTAGAACTAACGGCGGATAACACCCCGGGTAACAGGCTCATTAAAATCCGCAGCGATTTTATGGCGGCGCAGATCAGCGGCAACTTTAAAGTCACGCAGCTTGCAGATGTTTTTCAACAGGCCATACAACCTTATTATAACCTTGCCTTTGCCCGGAATATCAACAAAGTTGATCCGTATGATTTTTTAATAACAGCAAGCATTATAGATCATGAAGCGCTTCATGTGTTTATGCCTGATTTAAAAAAGCTTGACCCGGTGTTGATGAATGCACATTTCTCGTCAACAGGTGGGTGGAATGCTACCGTAGACGCACCTGCGGTTCAATATGGTACGTTTATTATTGCAGGAACAAATTTTACGGCGCAAACTAAAAATGACAGCCTCGCCTTCACAACGTCGTTTGATCAGTTTAAAAATGGTGCCGCATTTTCTATTTATAAAACCAGCCTGGATGGCAGTCTTGTAAATAATAATATAGATTTTAATCTGAATATAAAAGATGCAAAACAAAAGGATAAATATACCCTCGGTGGCATACTTAATATGGCGTCTGCAACAGATTATAATTTTAAACTAAAGCCGCAGGGCTTATTGCTGAATTATAGCCCGTGGAGTATTAATGCTGATAACCTCATCAGCTATTTAAAAGGAGATGTGTCAGCAACGCAATTTGCTCTCAATAAGGGCAACCAGCAATTAATGATAAATAGTGTGGGCAGCGGCAGAAACAGGCCGTTGGATATCAGCTTTAATAATTTTAACCTATCTACTATATCAGGTTTTGTGCAATCAGATTCTACATTGGTAAATGGTGTAATGAATGGTTTAATTGAAGTAAAGAATATAATGGTTCAGCCAAATTTTACTACAGACCTTACCGTCAGCAACCTGAGTATTTTTAATGATACGCTCGGTAATCTATCTGCCGAAGTAAATAACAATGTGGCAAACAGGTATAATGCTGATGTTCGTCTTACAGGCAATGGTAACGACATTAGTGTAACCGGTGAGTACATTCTAAAACCTAAAAACCAAAGCAGTTTCGATTTTGTTTTGGATATGAAAGCTTTACAAATCAAATCGCTTGAAGGCATTAGCCAGGGCGGCATAAAAGATTCCCGTGGCAACCTTTATGGCAGGATCGCTTTAAATGGCAATCTTGAAAAACCAAACATTGACGGCAAAATTAATTTTAATGAAGTAGCGCTGAATGTCACCAAGCTTAATAGTTTATTCAAGGTAGACAAAGAAGCCATTGCACTTGTGGGTAATACCGGTATTGACCTGAGCACTTTCACTATACGGGATACTGCCAATAATACAATAGTAATTGATGGCGGCATAAGAACCACAGACTATCAGAATTTCAACTTTGACCTTACCATAAAGGCTGACAACTTCCAGGCCATCAACAGCACAAAAATTGACAACAGGTTATTCTATGGCAAATTATTTTTTAGTACAGACTTGT
>JANLXV010000247.1:0-4709 GCA_031365305.1 Chitinophagaceae bacterium | reverse complement strand
CTGCTGCAATGCCTGTAAAAACTTTGTTCTGTAAACAAGACCCATTGCTTTCACCGGAAACAAAAAACGCCTGTCATTATTGATAGCATTCTTCCAGCTATCATTACCAGTAATGCCACCACCACTCACTATTGAGTGGATGTGAGGATGAAAGCTTAGTTGCTGCCCCCAGGTATGCAGCACGCTGATGATGCCCGGCAAAGCCCCCAGGTATTTTTTATCTTTTGCAAAGGTGAGCAGCGTCGCGGCTGATGCATCAAATAATAACTTGTACAAAAGTTTTCTATGCCCCATTACCAAACTATTAAGCTCGTGGGGCAATGTAAATACTACATGGTAATATTTTACCGGCAGCAGCTCCTGTGTGCGTGCTTCTATCCATTCCTGCTTTTTTATCGCTCCGCAATTAGGGCAATGCCGGTCTCTGCAGCTATGGTACTGGTATTTAATATAAGGGCAATCATCTTTGGTGCACCCGTACACGTGATAGCCAAGCGCTGCCGTACGGCAGGTTCTTATGCGTTGCAATACTTTGGCGACATGCATATTTTTATTAACCGGTGGCGCATGCTTTTGCAACAGTTGCTGCACCGTAATGCGGGGGGCTGTATAAGATAACATGGAGCATCATTTTAAATTTTGATGAATGTCCAAAGGACTCATTTTGAGATGTTGTTATCCTTTGCCAGCAATAAGGCATCGTATGGATTGAATATCCCTTCTGTGCGCTTTGACGTAAGATGCATATACTTCATAGTAGTTTGCAAACTGCTGTGGCCAAGCAGTTCTTTTATAGTGTGCAGGTCTGTGCCGTTATCCAGCAGATGGGTGGCAAAGCTGTGGCGTATGGTATGGATGGTGAAGTTTTTATTTTCAAGCCCCACCTTTGTTAAGGCTTTTTGCATCAGGTGTTGTATGCTGCGAACGCTGTATCGCTTGCCAGGCCGAAATCCATTAAAGAGGTATTCTCTTGGTTTATAAATAAGATAGTACGCTCTTAACTCCAGCAATACCTGCTGCGACATAATAGTATAACGGTCTTTAGCTCCTTTGCCTTGTACAATTTTGATTCGCATGTTCTTTGAGTCAATGTCAGCTATCCTGCAACCTGCAATCTCACTTACACGCATACCCGTACTGTAAAGCAGCATAAGGATAGTTCGGTGCTTGAGGTTTTGGACACCATCAATGAGCTGCATAATTTCTTCGGGCAGCATTACCGGCGGAAGTTTATTAGCAGGCCTTGGATAAATGACAGTAGGAATTACATAAGGTCTCTTTGCCACATGGCGCATAAAAAAGGAAATACTTTGCGCCGCCATCTTACATTTTACCCGGCTGCATTCAAGTGTTTTACTTAGGTAGAGCAAATACTCCATGATCATAGCTTCTGTAAAGTCCAAAGGATCTGCATGTCCATAATAGACAAAAAGAAAACGAAGTTCTCCCAGATAATTACGAATGGTAAGGGGGCTGTAATGGCCGATAGATAAATACTGATTAGCTTTTTCTAATGCCGCAATAGCTTGCAGGCTTAATGATTTTTTTTTCCATGATTCTGTAATTTTTTAGTAAATAAAACTCTTACAATTTACAGAATCTAAAACTCAACGCCTGTATAGGCGATGTTAGTTCAACACGTAAATTTATGCTATAAGATGAAACCAAATCCTGGTATTTCAAAATAACCGGCCTTGATTTTCAACATTTTAATATTATACATTTCACATTGTCGTTAGGACAATACACCAAACGTCCTCTCTAAAAAGGTGGCCCCACAGGCTCTTGATCTTCCCCCGCCCCTTCAGTGGCTTTGGCTTTTTTGTCTAATAATATTACCTGCTCTGCATGTACTTCGGTTATGTATCTTTTTACATTGTCTTTGTCTTCGTAGTGGCGGGAGCGTAATTTGCCTTCTATGTAAAGCAGGCTGCCCGTATGTATATATTGGCTGGCAAAGGTTGCCAGGTTACGCCAAACTATTACCGAATGCCAGTCTGTGGTAGTTTGTGTTTCACCGTTTTTTAAGCGGTAAGTTTCAGTAGTGGCTATGGTAAGTTTTGCCACCGGCGTGCCGTTGGCCAGGGTTTTATAGTCAGGTTCTTTGCCGGCATTGCCTATTAATATTACCTTATTTATTCCTCTCATATTTATGTATTTTAAATTTGGCCATCTGGCTGCAACACTACCACACTATGTCTTCAATTTTAAAAATATCGTCTAAAGGGCTTATAATGTTTACCAGTTGGCGGTTGCTTACGTGCAGGTAGCGCTCCGTAGTTCGTATATCAAAATGCCCCAGCAGGTCTTTAATATATTTAATGTCTGTGCCCTTATCCAGCAAATGCGTGGCAAAGCTATGCCGCAGGCTATGTATGCCTACCTCTTTATTAATGCCGGCTTTGGTTTTTGCGTTGCAAAATATTTGTTGAACGGTCCGTACCGGGTAAGCTTGCCGTGTTTGTTCAGATTCAAACAAAAATATGCCGGGCCGGGGTTTGTAATCTGAAATATACTTTCTTAACACATCTAATAATACAGGGCTTAAGTTTACATACCGGTCTTTTTTGCCTTTGGCTTTTCTTATTAAGATCTGCATTCTGCGGCTGTCAATATCTTTCAGTTTTATATTTACAATTTCGCTTACCCTAAGGCCGGCGCTGTAAGCTGTAAACAACATGGCCTTGTGTTTTCTATTAACGAGCGCATTAAATAAATGCCGCAGCTCAGTTTGGTTTAAAAGTTTTGGCAAAAGTATCGGCCTTTTCGGACGTGGTATTTCCCAGAAAAACTTTTCCCGGTTTAACACCTGCTCATAATAGAATTTTAAAGCATTGATACGGCTATGAATGGTATTTTCACTCAGCTTCAGGTTTACAAAACAATAGGCCAGGTAATCTTTTACCCGTGATGTAGTTAAGCTTTTAGCGCTGGCAGCACCCATAATTTGCAGGAAGGCGGCAAACTCGTTTCTATAGGTTTTTATGGTAGAGGGGCTGTAGGCTTTAAGCACCAGGTGCCGGGTAAATAATTGAAAGGCCTGCTGGTTAGCCGGGCTTAATTGCGAGAGGGTAAAAGCCGAAGCGGCTGGTACCTGCTTTTTAACGATGCCGGGTTGTATATTGTTTAAAGGCGCAGGTTGTAACGGAGTGACAGCAACGTTTTTTGTATGGTCTTTTTCGCCCTGTATGGTACAACCGGGTGGTAACGCAGCTTTAAAACCATTGTAAGCTTTTACACTTCGTGGTATATGCCAGCTCTTTAAAGTACGGCTCCATCTTGCGCCTGCAGTGTTTTTTATAAGAAGGGATAGCGGCTCGTACTTTTCAAATAAAAGTTTAATGCGGTTTTCGTTACGGTGCACAATAGCCGACGCTATTATAATTGGCATATACCAGGGTTTTTGCAAACAATATCTATAAAAAAAACCAAAAACAATATACCAGTGGCTTTAAACTGCCTGCTTTTATTTAACCGGGCATTGGTACGGCCTTACCGTACGCATAAGGCGAAGGTGACGTGCTAACAGTGAAATGCACGTTGCAGCAATGTACGGCTGTTGTTTCCCTCACCTCAAGAGCCTTTGCACAAAAGCATGGGCCTTACACAAAACAGCAACAGCAGCCATTAAAAAAGTAATCAGCTTTGTAAATACACCATCTTTTCTCAACAAAAAAACAAAGCCCTCTGTAGTTTATGCCAAGCCTTTTGCTTAAAGTGTTTTAGTAAAAAGATAATAAGCAAATGCTGCTGCATAATATGTAAAGGCCTTCGCAGTTTATGTTATGGTCTTCGCATAACATGTAATGGCCTTCGCATAATATGTAATGGCTTTCGCATAACATGTTATGGCCTTCGCATATCATGCAATGGCCTTCGCATAACATGTAATGGCTTTCGCATAATATGCAATGGCCTTCGCATGATATGTAAGAGCCTTCGCCTGGCAAGCAAAAAGCCCGGCAGACCATAAATAATGAACAAACCCGCTGGTGTTTAACGTTTGTGGTAAAAAATATTTTATTGATAATCATTATCTTCCCTTTGCAGCTTCTGCAATAACATCTGTCTCATAATCAAAGTGCTATACATGATATAGTAATTTCCCACGCAGTTTTACTATTGACAATACCTGCAACGTTCCTCATATTTGCTATGCAATACACCGGTAAACTGCCGGAGTTGTTAACATAGAAAAAATCCAATAAATGGAAAATTTAAGAATTACAAATGGGTTTAACCGCCTGAGCGATGCAGACCTGGAAGCAAGAGCAAACCAGATTATCGCCGACCTTGGTATTAACTTTTCAACAGCGCCCGGTTTGCCGGCCCTTACCTCTGCAAGAGATGCTTATACCACAGCACTGGGGCAGGCACAGGAAGGCAGCACTTACGAAAAGGCTGTAAAAAACCAAATGAAAAACGAACTGGTTAACCAGTTGCACCTTATGGGCAGCTATGTGGTGTACATGAGCGCCGGCAACAGGTTGTTGGCGTTAAGCTCAGGCTTTTCATTTGCCAAAGCCCCTTCAACTTCGCCGGAAATTGGCAAGCCGGAAAACCAGAAGCTGGAAGAGGGCCTTAATGCAGGTGAGCTGAAGTTCTCTTTTAAAAAAGTAGAGGGCGCCAAAAGCTATGTGTACCAAAGCACACCCGACCCGCTTACCGGCGACAGCACCTGGAACAGCGAAATGGGTACCGTGCGCAGG
>JANLXV010000246.1:0-3292 GCA_031365305.1 Chitinophagaceae bacterium | reverse complement strand
AGCAAAGTTGCCTGTGAAACACTGGTAACAACCGGGCAGGTTGTACTTGCAGGTGAAGTAAAATCAAAAGCCTATTTAGACGTGCAGGAAATTGCCAGGGGAGTGATCCGAAAAATTGGCTATACCAAAAGTGAATATATGTTTGAGGCAAACTCCTGCGGCATTTTTTCGGCTATACATGAGCAGTCCGCTGATATTAACCAGGGCGTTGACCGTAAAACAAAAGAGGAGCAGGGAGCCGGCGATCAGGGAATGATGTTTGGCTACGCTACTAATGAAACGGATGAATACATGCCTTTGGCGTTGGACATTGCCAATACATTACTTAAAGAGCTGGCGGCCATTCGAAGAGAGAATAAACAAATCAAATATTTAAGGCCGGATGCAAAAAGCCAGGTTACCTTAGAATATGATGATAACAATAAGCCAGTAAGGATAGAGGCTATCGTGGTTTCCACACAACATGACGATTTTGGCGAGGAAGCTGAAATGCTGAAAAAAATATCTGATGATATTAAAAAGATTTTAATACCACGGGTAAAAGCGCAATACAAAAAGTACACACATCTTTTTGATAATAATATTAAATACCATATTAACCCAACAGGCAAATTTGTAATAGGTGGCCCACATGGTGATACAGGCTTAACAGGCCGTAAAATTATTGTGGATACTTATGGAGGAAAAGGCGCTCATGGCGGCGGTGCATTCAGCGGTAAAGATCCCAGCAAAGTAGATAGAAGTGCAGCTTATGCTACACGGCATATTGCTAAAAATTTAGTGGCAGCGGGTGTTGCTGATGAAGCATTGGTGCAGGTTTCTTACGCAATTGGTGTGGCTCAGCCTACAAGCATTAATGTAAAAACGTTTGGCACTGCAAAAGTTGACATGACAGATGGAGAGATTTCCAAAGTGCTGGAAACAGTATTTGATATGCGGCCCTATTTTATTGAACAACGTTTAAAGCTGCGTAACCCTATTTATAGTGAAACTGCGGCCTATGGCCACATGGGGCGTAAAAATGAAGTAGTAACCAAATCTTTCTTTAGCCCGGATGGTAAGGAAAAGAAAATAAAAGTAGAGTTATTTACGTGGGAGAAATTAGACCATGTTGCTAAAGTTAAAAAGGCATTTAATATTAAATAGGTAATCAATCTTTATAGTAAAGCCCTTTCATGTTTGAGAGGGCTTTTGTTTTTAAATGATACTTTTATAACGTGAGACAAAACAGAGCAAATTTTCAACACAAGCCAAGACCAAAAAAAAGCACATTAATTATTGGGCCGCAAAAAGTGTTACAGGCTTTAAAAGATCAGGAACAAATAGACAGGATATTTATAGCACACCAATACCAGATCAATGGCTTTGATGAAATAAAAAAGTTAAGTGAAGATCAACGGATTCCGATCAATCGTGTGCCTGTAGAAAAGATCAACGGCTTTAATATACAGGAACATGATGGTTGTGTAGCACTGCGGGGGAAAATTCAATATCAGGATCTGCAACAGGTAATTTCATTCGTGGTTGAAAAAGGCGCTACGCCATTGCTTATGATTTTGGATGGCATAACAGATGTAAGAAACATTGGCGCCTTGGCCAGAACGGCCTGGTGCTGCGGCGTGCAGGCAATTATTATTCCTGATAAGGGTGTTGGTGCTTTGAATGATGATGCCATCGCAGCTTCTGCCGGTGCATTGGAACTCATCTACGTATGCAGGGTGCAAAGCCTTATAGACGCTGTGGAAGAATTACACTTAAATGGGATTGAAGTTTTTGCTACAGATATGCAGGCTGAAAAGCAGGTGTATGATTTAAACTTTACCGGTCCGTCGGCCATTATAATGGGTAGCGAAGACCTCGGAATTAACAATCAGCTTTTAAAAGTCAGCGATCATCAATGTAAAATTCCTATGATAGGTGATTTTGAATCGCTTAACGTTTCTGTTGCTGCGGGTATGGTTTTATATGAAGCGATGAAACAAAGACTACTAATAGTAGCTAAGGGGCAGTGAATATTCCTGCGCTGTTTTTTGTAAATTGTATTATGAATAAACCCCATATTCGCAAGAACACATTTTGGGATACAGACATGAGCCAGCTTGATTATGAGAAGCACGCCAATGCCATCATTATAAGAGTGCTTGAACGGGGAAATATGGAGGAATGGAATGAAATAAAAAGTTTTTACGGGCATAAAAAAATAATGGAGGCCGCTTTGAAAGCAAGAAATCTCTCAAAAAAAACACATCACTTTGTCGCCAATTTTTACAATATTCCACTAACAAAATTCAGATGCTGCAACTCAACGCTGTTTCCCGAGCTACACTGGATGTATTAGAAACTTTGGCCCAACAATCATGGCTTGCAGATTTTAATCTTGTCGGCGGTACAGCTCTTGCACTTTATTGGGGACATCGTTTATCAATTGATATTGATTTTTTTTCAGATCAGAAAATTAATTTGAATGATCTTGAAGGAAAGATAAACCTGATTCCGGGAGCTATGCTATTAAGCAAAAACCCCATTGGCCTTGTTTATACCATCAATACTATTAAATCTGATTTTGTGAATTTCCCGTATCGTTTTTTTTTCCACCGCAATCCAAAGAGCAGTTTTTTATTGCTCATATTGACGATGTTGTAAGTTTAAAATTGGGTGCATTGGCTAACCGGGGCGCCAAGAAAGATTTTTATGATCTTTATCATATTTTGCAGCATTATAATCTTGATCAGCTAATACAGCTATACAAAAAAAAATTTAATGTCGCCGATATTTGCCGCTATTAAAAAGCCTTCTTTATTTTGCAGATGCTGAAGATGAATTGCCACCGGATCTGTTAAAAGAAAAGCAGCTTACCTGGCAACAGGTAAAAAAGTTTATTACGGAGCAAGTGAAAATACAATTACAATGAAGGGTTTTATACAGGAAATTGTGGTGGTCATTCTATAATCTCTGCAGAATTTTAGCAGCTATAATTGATAACACTACATTGTAATTTTGATGTAATGACTGTTAATAACCCCGCTTCTAATGTTTCCTTAGTTGAATGTCCACGTGATGCCATGCAAGGCTGGCCAAAATTTATTTCCACTGAAAATAAAGTTCGCTATATTAACCAGCTTTTAAAAGTAGGTTTTGACACCATTGATTTTGGGAGCTTTGTCTCGCCTAAAGCCATTCCGCAAATGGCAGATACCAAAAAAGTTATTGACCAACTTAATCTTGCTGTAAGCGCTACAAAATTGCTGGCTATCGTTGCCAATTACCGCGGTGCTGTGGAAGCTTCTGCTTA
>JANLXV010000229.1:0-6593 GCA_031365305.1 Chitinophagaceae bacterium | reverse complement strand
TTCCTGTAAACCAACAATTGAAAAATTAGAAGCATGTAACGTTGAACCGATATCAATAGCTTCATCTTTATCTATTATTACCACCTGCGCAGAATCATAATTCTTTTTGAGGCTGTTCCTCTCATTCGTGATCACTCTTTTTTCCTGTACAAGCTGAATTTTTTCTCCTTGTAATTTTTCAATCTCAGCGGTGTAATTTGTAATGTTTCCCTGTAACTGGGCTATTAATCCTCTTGCCTCTTTTAACTCAGCTTCACTGGCATTGGATTTATTTAAAATAGTTTGAACCCTTGATTTTAAAGCCTGAATATCTTTATCTTTTGTTTGTATAAGACTATCAGCTTTTGAGTTTGAAGTTTTTAACATATCTAACCTCATGGCGGCATCATTCAATTCTCTTTGTAATTCATTTTTGGCTGAATCTGACTCTACAACCTGGGTGGTTAAAACCTGCGTGTGTTCTTTGGTTTTATTTTTATCCCAAATAATATAACCCCATGTACCAAGTAAGGCGATGATAAGCAAACCGATGAGAATGTTACGGGTGTTATTGTTTCTTTCAGGTTCTACCGGTCTGTACTCAGGTTCAGGTGGAGTACTTTTTGGAAAATTTTCGAAACTCATGACTATGAAATTTAGTTAATAATAAATGAGAAAAAAATTATATCTATTTAATTCCATCAGCATTTTTTCCAAAATCATGCCAAATGACTAAATCCATCCTATTATACTTTAAAACATAATGAATTTCAATCTTTTTTGGTTGATAATTATTCAAGTATTTTTGAAAAATGACAGCAGAGGATATTCTTAAAGGATGGCGTACAAAACAATACAGGCCTGTGTATTGGCTTGAAGGTGAAGAAGACTTTTATATTGATAAACTTGTAAATTTTGCCGAAGAAAATTTATTGCCTGAGGAAGAGCGTTCTTTTAACCAGGTAACCTATTATGGGAGAGATGCAATATGGTCAGATGTAGTTAATGCCTGCAGCAAGTATCCGATGTTTGGTGAAAAGCAGTTAGTATTATTAAAAGAAGCCCAGTTGATGAAGGACATTGACAGGCTGGAAAACTATGTATCTAATCCATTATCCTCAACCATATTTATTGTGGCTTACAAAGGAAAAACATTAGATAAAAGAGGCAAATTATCGAAGGTTATTAATAAATCTGCGGTGCTTTTCCAGTCAAAAAAAATTCCGGATGAAAAATTAATGGAATGGATATCGAACTATAAACAAGGCAATGGCATTCAATTATCTCCCGGAGCTGCAGCCTTAATGGCCGATCATATTGGTAATGATTTGAACAGGATTACAAATGAGATTGATAAAGTGTCAATGAACATCGGATCACGGCAGGTAATTTCTGAAGATGATATTGAGAAATTTGTCGGCATCAGTAAAGAGTACAATGTATTTGAATTGCAGAATGCCCTCGGTAAAAAGGATTTGCCAAAAGCCATAAAGATCATTCAATATTTTCACCACAATCCCAAAGCTGGGCCCATCCAACTTTTGTTACCTTCTATTTATGCGTTCTTCAGCAAGATTCTCCAGGTCTATCAGTTGAATGACAAAAGCTACGAATCAGTAAGCAAATTATTTTATTTCAATTCCAGGGCGGCAAAGCAAGCCATTGACACGGCTATGAACTTTTCTTTAAAAGGAACAGAAAAAGTCTTGTTGCTGCTTCATCATTATAACCTGAAAAGTATTGGGATAGACAACGGCAGCATTTCAGATGCAGACCTTATGAAAGAACTGGCGGCCAAAATTATTTTGCAGGATAAAAATTAAAGCGCTTCAGCCTGCAATTTGTCCTTAGCCAGTTGCGCTTTTAATTCATCAAGGCCATTAAATTTCTGTTCAGTTCTTAAATATTTTTTCAGATAAATGCGAATGGTTTCTCCATAGATATCCCGATCAAAATTGAACATATTTACCTCGATAACTTTTTTTAAGCCACCTACAGTAGGCCTTACACCAATGTTCATCATCCCCTTATGCTCACCCGCACCTATTTTAACATTAACGGCATACACGCCATTTGCTGGCACTAATTTTTCTATAGAATCCGGTTGAATGTTTGCCGTTGGATAGCCTATTGTTCTGCCGATGCGATCGCCTTCGGAAGCAACTCCTTCAAATGAATATTGATAACCCAAAAACTGGTTAGCGGTATCTACATCACCTGATAATAATGCTTCACGTATTTTGGTTGAGCTTATGGCAACATCATTTACAATATGACCCGGTATTTCCTTGACTATATAGCCATATTGATCTCCAAATTCTTCCAGCAATACATAATTGCCTTTTCGGTGTTTACCAAAGTGATGATCATAACCGGTGATGATAGTATGCGGATGAAAATTTGTTACAAGAAATTTTGTAATATAATCTTCTGCACTTTGTTCAGAGAACTCATCAGTAAAAGGAACAATTACCAAATGATCTACAGCTTGTTCTCTAAGCAATTCAATTCTTTCAGAAAGCGTGTTGAGCAATTGTATATCATTAACCTTTTTTCCTGTATCACTTTTGTGTTGTTGAAAAATTATTTTTCGTGGGTGAGGATGAAAAGTAATGATTACACTTTCACCATTCACAAGGTCAGCTTCTTTTTTTAACTGACTTATAATTTGCAGGTGACCTGTATGTACACCATCGAAAGTGCCAATAGTTACAACTGCATTTTTAAAAGAAGGGAGACTGGCGACTTCACGATGTACCTGCATAAGTGGTTGGCAAAACTATAATACCTGTGCGAAAATTGGAAATTGATTGTGACATCATATTTTTACAGCCTACCAATTTATTTTAGTTCCTGATGTCGCTTTATACTAAAAGAGGTGTTTCTGCACAAAAAGAAGATGTACATAAAGCCACCAGAAACCTCAGTTATGGCCTTTTTGAGAAATCTTTCTGTAAAATTTATGAAGATTATTTAACGGGCGATAAAGACTTTGTAAATGTGATGCATGCAGATGGCGCAGGCACTAAAAGTATTCTTGCCTATTTGTATTGGAAAGAAATGGGTGACCTTTCCGTTTGGAAATCTATTGCACAGGATGCAATTGTAATGAACCTTGACGATATGCTTTGCGCCGGCATTCATAACAATATTATTTTCAATTCAACTATTGATAGAAATAAAAGACTGATACCTGTAGAAGTTTTAGAGCAAATCATAAGTGGTACGCAGGAGTTTTTTGACCTGATGAAAACCTTTGGTGTAAACATTCATTACCTGGGTGGCGAAACTGCAGACGTTGGTGATGTGGTAAGAACTGTTGCTGTAAACGGCACTATGACATCACGCTGGCCAAAAAATAAAATAATAAGTAACAATCAGATTGCTGCCGGAGATGTGATTGTAGGGCTTGCAGGTTTTGGTAAAGCAACGTATGAAAATGAGTATAATAGCGGCTTAGGCAGCAATGGCATTACCTCTGCAAGGCATGACGTGTTGCATAAGATTTATGCGGAGAAATACAAGGAGTCATACGATAATACACTGCCGGATGAAGTGGTTTACATTGGAAAAAATAAATTAACTGATGATATTTTTGATGAATCTTTTCCAGGCGGAAAATCAATCTCTGTCGGTAAATTATTATTATCACCAACAAGAACCTTTGCGCCCTTATTAAAATTGTTACTGACCGAACATTTCAGTGACATACATGGTCTCGTGCATTGCAGCGGCGGCGGCCAAACCAAATGTTTAAAATTTATCCCTGCTAACACTGCAGTTGTTAAAGACAATTTATTTGAGCCACCTCCGGTATTTAAACTGATACAGGCATCAAGCCGTTCTGATGATCGTGAGATGTACCAGGTGTTTAACATGGGTTGCAGGATGGAAATATATACCAGCGAAAAATTTGCTGAAACTATAATTAACGAAGCCTGCAAGTTTAATATTGAAGCCAGGATTATTGGCAGGGTGAAAGCTGCTGATAAAAGCCATTTGGTTATAAAGACCAAAAATGAAGAATTGTTTTTTGCATCTTAGGCAGGTTCCTTATTGTCTTTTATATTATCCTGCAATTTGAAAGTAACTGAGATTGATTTCAACGAGGTTACCTTATGCTCATTTTGTTTTGCAGGCGTCCAACGTGGCCCTTTTTCCAAAGCCATTATAGCTTTTTCTGCAAGTTTAGTGCCTTGCATGGTTGTAGCTTTTACATTCCTGATATTACCCTTTGAATCCACCACAAATTCAAGATTACAGGTACCATAAATTTTATCTTTTATAAATTGAGCTGAGTTTTTTTGCACAATGTGTTCTATGTATTTTAACCACTCTTTTCACCGCCCGGAAATTCTGCCTCAACTTCAACTTCGGTAAATATTTTATCATCTTCTTTTTGCACAACTTGTTCTTGAGGGTAATATGGTTTTGAGTCGGTTATAACGGCATCTTCAAAAACAAATACACCATTTTTTGCAGCTTCTCCATACTTACTTAATATTTTGTGATCATCTCCGGAATGTATTGTAAGTTTTTTAGCCGTTATAGTTTTCTCTTTTAAGATTTTATTATTCTTAATTTTACCATCTATAATAACTAAAGCCTTATTTATATTTATATGTGTTTCATTAGGCTCTGTTGTGTATAATAAGGTGTCGGGTTCTATTTGAATATGATTTTTTGTATCTATGAAGCGAGCTCCTCTTAGAGGGACATTTCTAATATTTTTGTTCAAAGTTGCGGTGTCTTGTATAACAGGAAGAGTGTCTTCAATTATGTTCGATACCTTGAAAGAAGGTAGTGCTTGTACATAAGCTTTAATTCCTTCTAAAATGTTTCCTGCAATAATCTCCTGGTTGGTTTGGTTAGTCAAAAACTGCCTGTCCTTTTCAACGTCAAGCACACCTGCTTCTATTAAAACCGATGGGCAATTATTGGCCGTTAAAATCCATACACCTCGTGTAGGCTGTATAAGTTTATTCATCACTTGCAGGCTGTAATTGTTTGTGAAAGCATTCAATATATCACTGCCTAAAGTTTTACTTTCTTTTAAGTAAATATTGTCGTCAGTTGGTATCATAATGCTAAGGCCACCTGAATTGGGGTTAGCTAAAAAATTATTAATATGGATTGAGATAAACAGATCAGCTTTTGACGATTCAGAAAGCTTTACCCGGTCTTTTACAGCGAGAGTTTGATCCTGATCCCGTGATAAAATAATTTTAATATTTGGGTTGGTATTTATGGCCTGTATTTTCTTCGCAATGGCAAGTGTCAGATCCTTTTCATTAATATTATTTATGCTGGCGCCTTTGTCCTCTCCACCATGCCCGGCATCAATTATTACTTTAATTATTTTAGCTGATGTAACGCTTTTTGTCTCTATGGTTTTTATTTTTATAGAGAAGGCAAGAAATATGATTGCCGTTAAAAATAATACTGATAGCCGGCCTGCATAATTGACTTTTAAATTTGATTTAGTTAACATGATGAGTCGTCTTTTTATAGGTGAGTAAAAGAAATTATTGGTAAGGGCAAAACGCTGCCGGGGATAAGCAGTTTCCAGGATCATTGAGGCAAATGCATTGGCATCGCCACTTTTAAGAGCTTTTCGATCTGCGATAAATTCATGAATCATATTGAGTTCTGTCTTCACAAGCCAGAAGAAAGGATTTATCCAAAACAAAACCAAAATCATATTGATAAACATCTTATCATAACTATGTTTTTCCTGTATATGTGCTGCTTCATGGTAAAAGATCTGCTGGCCTGTAGAAGTATTAATATCAATTTTAGTATTCCAGAATATGATGTTAAAAAATGAGAATGGTGTGCTCTTATCATCTGTATTGATAAAAGGAAATCCTTTAAAATACGTTAGCGGAAATGCATGTTTAAGCCGATGAATTTTATATAGCGATAAAAAAAGATGCATCAGTAAAAAGAGAGAAATTATGCTGTAAACAATTATCATTATTTGTTCATAGTTTACGGTGAGTTCATTGTTACTTTTAGTATAGTTGTCAATAAATTCATCGTTAGTATTTACTACCTCTAATAAGTGAATAACATTGGGTTTATCAGCCCTGCTTTTTTGAAAGATGTTTATTTTAATAAGAGGGGCAGTAAGGGAAATGGCTAATAACCCTAACAAATAAAACCTATTCCATGTATGAAAGATTTTATTTCTTAAAACCATCAGGTAGCCCCCATACAAAAGGCCTGAGCAAATAATCATCTTTAAAAGAAAATAGGAGAGTGCGAGCATACAATTTGTTTTTGGCAGTTACTTATTTTTCTTTAATTGTTTTAGTAAAAGTTCCAGTTCCTCTATGCTTAAATTATTTTCTTTAACCATAAAAGACACGGCATTGCTGAATGAGCCATTAAAATAACTTTTCACGATACTTTTAATAGAGCCCCTTGAGTAGGCGTCTTTACTCACTAACGGATAATATTGGTGCATCCTTCCAAAAACTGTTACGCCAACAAATTCTTTTTCCCCCAGTATCTTCAAAATGGTGGCAACTGTATTTTGGTGCGGTTTGGGATTGGGTAGTTGCTGAATAATCTCCCGCAGGAAAGCTTTTTCAAGACTCCATATCACTTGC
>JANLXV010000209.1:0-2102 GCA_031365305.1 Chitinophagaceae bacterium | reverse complement strand
TCCACGTGATATTAGTAAATGGATATGTTTAGCCTTAAAAATCCATCTTATAAACTATGATTTTTTTTGGCAATATTTTTACTTATTTTTAACCATATAATATTTTTTAACCCTAAACTCTTTTAAAATGGGAAATCTTTTATACCTGGTTGCGGTAGTTCTTGTAATCATTTGGGCTATCAGTTATTTTGGCGGCTATTATACCGGCGGAATAATTCATATTCTTTTAGTCATCGCAATCATTGCAATTCTTTTAAAAGTAATCAGGCGTGGTGATGTTTAAATCACGTCGTGGTTTCTTTTTATTTATTTAATTAAACTTTTTGTTATGGAGAGTTGGAAACTAAAATTAAATGGCTCCTGGAATGAAGTAAAAGGCCGGATTAAAAAAGCCTATGCTGATTTAACTGATGATGATCTCGCCTATGAAGATGGAAAGGATGATCAACTGGTTGGAAGACTTCAAACTAAACTTGGTAAAACAAAAGAAGACGTAATTAAATGGATAGAAAGTATATAAACATCTGATCCATGTACAAAGGGCCCTCACCAAATTGTGAGGGTTTTTTTATGTGCCTGCTATATTTAAATGCACGTAAAAGGTTGTGCCTTTGCCGGGGTGGCTTTCAATTTGTATACTGGCCTTATGACTTATAATTATATTTTGAGTATTTGTAAGGCCCAAACCATTGCCGTTTTCTTTGGTGGTATAATAGGGTTCATAAATTTTATCTAACTGTTCCTTGGTCATTCCCTTACCCGTATCAGAAATTGTGGCCACACATTTGCCGTTTTGCATGTATGTTTTTATGGATAAGACGCCCTTAAAAGGCTCCATCGCTTCTATGGCATTAACAATAATATTTAGAAATGCGATCTGTAATTTTTCTTCATCAACTTCAATTTCACAAAGGTCTGTACCATAATTTTTTACCACTTTAATACCATTAAGTTCAAGCCTGTCCTTAGCAAAATTTAAGCTGTTATCTATTAAATCGTTTATAGAAACTTTAGAAACTGCCAACTGCGTAACCTTGGTAGAATTTAATAGCTCGCTGATCATTTGATTAATCCGGTTTGCATTCCTTGTTATCATATCTAATAAAAGATCTGTTTCGGCATTGCCCTCAAATTCTGTATGCAAATGTTCTGTAGCAAGATTAATGTTTGTTAACGGATTTCTGACTTCATGTGCAATCGTTCTTGAAATTCTACCCGTAGCAGCAAATTTTTCAATGCTTTTTAACTCTACCAGTTCTTTATTAACACCATCAAGTTCTGCTATCCGCATTTCAAGCTGCTCTCTAAAAGTATTTGCATGGCGAAAAGATTGGAGCTTTGCATTATTTTCTTTAGTATAAGTGATGATAGAATAAAAAGTTAACAGTACTGCCACTATCATTGAGGCTATATTAATAATCTTTATAAAATTTGAAAATGATTCAACCTGGCCCGAGCGGCCTGCGATCATTTTTTTATCGAAGGCCTGCATCCCGCTTACCATTTGTTCAATAGAATTTATCCTTTTTCGTGCGTCAGAATTAAGCTGCCGGATGCTGTCTGTAAATTTGTAGCCGGCATTTTTAAATACATCCATATTATCAGACATTGAATTAATTTCCTGTAACACTGAAGATTTTAAAGTATCGAGGCTTTTGCCATGATCGTGGTGAGTAACCTCAAACCTGTCTATCTCTTTAAATGAATTTTTAATAATTAAAATGTCTTCGTTCACGTGCTCTTTAAATTTATCATCCTTTAAAAGCTGGTAACTTTTGTAAGAAACTTCTGCATTTTTTAAACTGTAAAATAATTTATCGAGGGTGTTGATACAGGTATTGGTTTCGCTGATCCAGTTGGCCTGATTCAGAAGTTTCTGTGTAGTATAAAATGTAAGGATATAAGAAGATAGCAACAACAAAAAGGCTGACAGATATCCCCATCTTACTTTATCAGCAATTTTGTCTGTAATAATCATAACCGGTAATTGCTTAAATAAATAATTTAAGCCTGATGAGGGTTGGAGTGATTAAACAAATGGATTAATCCTAATATATTTTAAGCCAAATTACTTTCTTCTGAACCTTCCTATAAGCCAGATA
>JANLXV010000197.1:0-9584 GCA_031365305.1 Chitinophagaceae bacterium | reverse complement strand
AGCAAATATATTCTTGAAGAATATCATAAGCAATACAGGCAGCTTCATGTGGTGGAACTTACCCAGGAAGCGAAGTTTATCCCCGGTAAAAAATATCCTTTAAGTATTGGTATAAAAACGGCCAAACATGAAGTAGTGCTATTGACTGATGCAGATTGTGTACCGGCAAGTGAATTTTGGATTGAAAAAATGCAGGCGGGTTTTACCAATGGAAAAGAAATTGTTTTAGGCTACGGCGCCTACCATAAAAAGAAAGGTCTCTTAAATAAACTGATCCGCTGGGAAACCTTTCATACCGCCTTGCAATACCTGAGTTTTGCCCAGGCTGGTTGTGCCTACATGGGCGTTGGCAGAAATTTGAGTTACAAAAAATCTGTTTTTTTTAAGAACAAAGGCTTTTCTGCTTTTAACCACATAGCCAGTGGCGATGATGACCTGTTTATAAACCGTGTAGCAACAAGAAAGAACACCGGTGTAATTATAGAGCCTCAGGCTTTCACGCTCTCAGAACCGGCTAAAACGTGGACAGAATGGAAAAAGCAAAAGCGCCGCCATTACAGTACAGGCAAGTATTATACACCTGGTACAAAATTTTTATTGGGCTGGTACACAGGCACACAGGTCGCATTTTATTTGTTGGTTATTCCTGCAATGTCCTATTCGTGGCAAATAGCCCTGGCTGTGTTTGCAGCACGGCTTGTAATACAAGCTGTGGTGTTATTTCATGTCACCAAAAAGTTGAATGAGAAAGATCTTTTTCCCTGGTTTTTATTTTTTGATATTTGGATGATGCTGTATTATATCTTCTTTTCTTTTGCACTTTTCCGTAAACCTGCTGCGTCGTGGAAATGAGGGAAGACGATGAAGAATGAATAAAGAAGTATGAACAATTTTCAAACGATTTTATTTAATGATGCATGATACGTCAACCTTCAACCTCCTACCTTGATCCTAATACCCTCTCATGCCTGATACCTCAAATATTATACATCAATATTTTCCTGATCTCAGCGAAAGGCAATTATCCCAGTTTGATGCTCTGAAAGATTTGTATAACGAATGGAATGCAAAGATCAATGTGATATCACGTAAGGATATGGATCATTTTTATGAACACCATGTTTTGCATTCATTGGCTATAGCAAAAGTTGTAGACTTCGAAAAGGGGATGCATGTTATGGATCTTGGCGCCGGTGGCGGTTTTCCCGGCCTTCCTCTTGCTATATTTTTTCCTGCGGTAACGTTTACTTTAGTAGACAGTATCAATAAAAAAATGAAAGTGGCTTCCGCTATAGCCGAAGCTATTGGCTTAACAAACCTCAATACACGCCATACACGTGCTGAAGATATTTATGATGTTCGCTTTGATGCAGTGGTATCAAGAGCCGTAGCACCATTGGCCACATTAACAGATTGGTGCAAAGGTGTAGTTAATAAAAACAGTGATTACGGATTGATCTGTTTAAAAGGTGGCGATCTTACCGAAGAGATCAAGGCAACGCATTCACCCGTTATTGTACAACCTGTTAGTGAGTTATTTAATGAAGCATTCTTTAAAGAAAAATTTGTGCTGCAGGTTAAATAGGTTCATTAACCAGTTTGGGAAGAAATAATTTTACCAGCCAGAAATCTGTCTGCGGTGTATTGCCAATAGGGAAATCATTTGTGTGACCTGTATTTAAAAAGCCCCATCGCTTATAAAAAGCCTTCGCCTTTTCGTTATACTCCCACACACTTAAATACATGGCCCTGTAATTTTTTTCTATGGCAAAATCAAAAGCAAACTTCATTAAAGCAGCGCCAATTTTTTGAGAATGATATTCTTTCAGCACATAGATTCGCTTCAATTCAATGGAGCGATATAATTTAATTAAAGGAATGGTAGAAACACTTTCTTTTAAACGCAAATAACCGGCAGGTTGGTCGTTAATAAAAGCGATATAATAATAATCTTCTTCATTGCTCAACTCTTCTATAACCTGCGGCAGGTTGTAATACTGCCGCACAAAACCCTGGATATCTTCATCTGTGCAGGTACCGGAAAAAGTATCCAGGAAAGTCTGGCTGCCCATGTCTGCAAGCAATTCTGCATCGTTAATATTGGCCCGCCTTATCGTAATCATCACCAGTTAAGTTGAAGGCTGTTGTTTGCAGCATCTATATCTGCCAGCCGTTTTGTTGGGTCTATTTCTACCAGTTTAAGATCAGTCAATTGATGTTTTGCCTCAAAGGTATAGGTTGGATTGGTCCAGTTCCATTCATCGTGTGTTGTAGTATTCACGGTAGTTTCCGGCCTCTTGCTGCCAAATGTAAGGTTTAGCGGAATGGTATGTATTTCTTTACTGCCATCTTTAAAAGTCAACTGAACATCTACAGGCATAGGCATTGAACCAATTCTTTTAATTCTTATTTTAGAAACGCCGCCTTCTTCCCATAAACTATCAATACTGTAGTCAATAGTTTTGATGGTGTTTATCCAGAATTCTTTATACCAATCCAGTTTTAAACCACTTACATCTTCTGCAACTTTTACAAAGTCAGTGGCGTTCGGATGTTTGAAACGCCACAACCGGTAATATTCCAGCAAAATATTATCCCGCACTTTATCACCAACTATATACCCAAGCTGTACTAAAAAAATTTCTCCTTTTGAGTATGAACTAATGCTGTAACCAAAATTGGTGTTGTAATGATCGGCATGAGTGGTTAAAGGTTCCTCAAGTTTCATTTTAACGAGGGCATAGTAACCGCGGTAGGCACCATCATGATTTTCGGGAAGCGCTGCGGCCGCAGCTTTTGCAGCGGCTGACGTATCAGGCTTAGCATTGGCAGGCATTGTTTTGTTTTTGTAAAAAGCACTTACTTCTTCTTCAGCAAAACTGGCAAAGCCTTCATCCATCCAGGGATATAAACTTTCGTTAGTTGCCAGCATCATCTGGTACCAGCTATGCATCCACTCATGAAATACTGTGCCGAGACTGGCACTTTTTATCAACGTTGCCATGGGATATTCCATGCCGCCATCGCCACCTTGTATAAATGAATATTGCGGGTATGGGTATTTGCCAAAACGTGATTCTATGTATGGCAAAACGCTTACGGCTGCATCAGCAACTGTTTGCCAGGCTTTTTTGAGAGAATCAACATTTTTATAAATAACATTAATGGTGAGCGGCCCTGCTTTTCGTACAAGATGTGCATAGGCGGTATCAGCAGCCCAAACAAAATCATGTACGTTATTGGCTACAAAATGCCATTGTCTTTTTGCCAATGATATGGCTTTTAATGGCGTGCCTTCTTTATCATAGCCCCATCCTATTTCTGAAGCATTTTGTAAAACGCCTGTGCCGCCAAGTTTAAAATTTTTAGCAATAGAAATGGTAACGTCATAGTTGCCCCAAACGCCGTAAAACTCACGTCCAATGTAGGGTGTAGGATGCCAGCCTTCATAATCATATTCGCAAAGTTTAGGATACCATTGACTCATACTATATTTTATACCTTCAGCATTATCCCGTCCGCTGCGCCTTACCTGCAATGGCACCTGTGCTTCAAATTCCATTTCAAAATTCACTTTTGATTTCGGTTGAATTGGTGTTGTCAATTTTACTTCCAGGATAGTTTCATGTACTTCAAAGGATTGTGGTACGCCGTTCATTTTAAGAGAGATAATTTTTTGATACCCAATCTCACTTTCAGTTAGTTTAGAGATGCGATCTTTAACCCTCGTATCCCAATCAGGTCGCCCATTGATCAGTGTTTTACCCAGTTCCCTGCTGTGTACATTCATCATGCTATTGGGCTGAAAGGCGTTCCAATACAGGTGATAAAACACTTTGTTTAATTTATCAGGAGAGTTATTAGTATACTCTAACTTTTGCTTGCCGGTAAAACGATTTGTGTTTACATCCAGATCTATCTTCATAACATATTTTACACTTTGCTGCCAACGATCTGGTTGTGCAATCAATGTAAAAGACAATAAAAAATAAAAAATAAAAAGTAAAAATTTCATAGCGTGATTTATGTGTTATACTTTAAAGCCGTTTTATTAAATAGGGTTATTACTTTCTTTGGGCCTGGCTTGAGAGCTTTTACCTTCGTTGCCTTCAACAATTATAACAATCTCACCTTTTACCGTTTTCGATGAAAAATGATCAAGCACTTCCTGCAGCGTACCACGTTTATTTTCTTCAAAAAGTTTAGTGAGTTCCCTGCTTACACAACATTGCCGCCCGCCGCCAAAATAAGTCATAAAACTTTCAAGCGTTTTCACCAGCCGGTGTGGCGATTCATAAAAGATCATCGTTCTTTCTTCTTCAGCAAGGTTAGTAAGCAACGTGTGCCTGCCTTTTTTTTGCGGGATAAAGCCTTCAAATACGAAACGGTTTGTTGGTATACCACTATTTACAAGAGCCGGAACAAAGGCAGTGGCACCGGGTAAACAATTCACTTCAATATTATTTTTCAAACATTCTCTTACCAATAAAAAAGCCGGATCACTTATACCAGGCGTACCTGCATCTGTTAATAACGCAACCTGCTTCCCGTTAGTAAGTTGCTCTACCAAATGCGCAACAATTTTATGTTCATTATGCTGATGATAGGGCGATATGGGTTTTTGAATTTGATATTTATTTAAAAGCACATTGGTTGTACGTGTATCTTCGGCTAATATCAAATCTACATCTTTCAATACCTCTACTGCCCGGTAAGTGATATCAGCAAGATTACCAATTGGCGATGGAACAATAAACAACATGTTGTGAATTTAACCTTTGTAAAAGCGCCAATTTAAAAGGAAGATGCATTATTAATTTATACTTACCTGGAATTGCTCCATAACCGGGTTGGCTAATAATTTTTTTGCTGCATCGTTGGCAATGGCATTAGCTTCTTCTTTTGAAGCGGCTTCAATCTGCAACTGGATGTGCTTACCTATGCGAACATCATTTACTGTGCCGATCCCTAAATTATTTAATCCCCCCATTACAGCTTTGCCCTGCGGATCGAGAAGCTCTTTTAATGGCATTACTCTTATCTCTGCGGTAAACATCATACAAACGATTTTTTATAGGCCAAAGATAAAAGAATGTACAGCAGAAATACCACCGGCACTGCAACCCAATGCAAAAATATTGAAGCCATCACCGCAACAACCAATAGTATTAGCTGAGGAATGTTTGCAGACAGTTTTAAATTTTTAAACTTAATGGCCAGCATTGGCAGATCACTTATCATTAGAAGACTTAGGACAATAACCACAGTATACAGTATCCATTTATTCACCAAAACATTTCCCATATTTAAAACGTCGGGGTTAAAATGTAATATTAGGGGGAAAGACGCTACCAGCAAACCCATAGCAGGTGTTGGTAAGCCTTTAAAGTAATTAAGATCCTCTCCTATTAAATTAAACTTACCCAGCCGGTATGCTGCAGCACAGCTCAGGATAAATGCGGGTAATAACCAGGCGATAGATACATCAAGGCCATTTTCTTCTCTTGCAAAACTTAACCTGAGCAACTGGTAAATAATTACACCAGGCGCTACTCCAAAACTTACAACATCTGATAAAGAATCTAATTGCTTACCCAATGGTGAAGCAACGTTTAAAAGCCTGGCAAGAAAACCATCTAAAAAATCAACAACGGCAGCAACACCAACACATACAGAAGCCCAGGCTAATTTTTCCGGGATGTTGAATGTACTGGAAAACTGGTCGTTAACATAAATGATGACAGCATCGGTTTGCAACGCAAACACAATAGCCATGCAACCCAGGAAGAAATTAAGTAAAGTGAAAATGTTTGGAATATGTTTCAAGAAAATGATTTATGTATTAAAAGATTATTACACGAATTGAAAAGTATCGGCGATAATTTTATCATTCGATTAACTCGTGTAATTCGTGTCCAAAAATTATGTGCTATTCCTTCATCAGCTTTTCAATGTCATCAGCTTCTATCGGGATATTTTTCATCAGGTCTTTATTGCCGCTTTTGGTTATCCAAAAGTTATTTTCAATCCGCACGCCCATTTGCTCTTCTTCAATATAAATGCCCGGCTCAATAGTAAACACCATGCCTGCTTTTATAGGTTCTGTTCTTGTACCAAGGTCGTGCACATCAAGGCCAAGATGGTGCGAAATACCATGATATAAATATTTGCGGTAAGCCCGGTTTTCTTTATCCTCGTTCTTAATGGCTTCTTTGTGTAACAAGCCAATCTTTTGAAAGACAACTGTTGCCTCATCACCAACTTTTTCTGTATAATCAATAATACTTATGCCTGGTTTTAAAATTGAAGCGGCATATTTATGCAGATGCAAACAGGCGTTGTACACTTCCTTTTGTCTCTTAGTAAACTTGCCATTTACCGGAACTGTCCTTGTAAGATCAGCATTATAATAACCATACTCTGCGCCAAAATCCATCAGTATCAGTTCGCCATCTTTACATTGCTGGTTATTGCTGACATAATGCAAAGTTCTTGCCCTGTCGCCACTGGCAATGATGCTGCCATAGGCCGGACCGGAAGAACGTTGAGATAGAAATGAATGATAGATCTCTGCCTCAATTTCATGCTCCATTACGCCGGGTTTGATAAAGCCTAGCAGACGTCTGAAAGCCACTTCCGTTATATCAATTGCCTTTTGGATCACTTCAACTTCCCTGGCGGTTTTTATACCACGTAGCTCTTTTAAGATTTTTGCACTGCGGTGATAGTGATGCAAAGGATACAGACGCTTCATGTCTTCTGCATAGCGATAATCTCTTACCGCAACATAATTGGCTTTGCGGTCATTTTCATTTGTGTTGAGGTAGATGGTATCGGCTAAATGTATCCATGGCTGCAATAAACTTTCGTGAGTGTCCAGCCACACAATGGTTTTTATCCCGGATATAGCCGTGGCCTCTGCAGAGCGCAGCCGATGCCCATCCCATTTTTCTTTAAGTTCATTAGGCCTTACCAATACAAGCACTTCGCGGTGTTTTGCATCAGGATTACCGGGAAAGAGTATCAGCATAGTATCTTCCTGCTCAATGCCGGTGAGCCAAAACAGATCGCTGTTTTGTTTGAACCTGTGCAGCGCATCACCGTTCATTGGCAACTCATCATTGCTGTTAAAAATAGCAATAGAATTTTTTTCCATTCTGTCAGTGAATCGCCTGCGATTCTCTATAAAAATTTCCGGGTCAAGAGGAAGATATTTCATGCAAAAAATTTACAAGGCGCAATATACAGTTTAATGGATATGAGAATCAAGCGAGTATTCCTTCTGAAAAAAAATTTGAAATATTTATCCTTTCTAAATATTCAGGCTCAATGCTTGTAAATCTTTAAAAATTGCCTGATAGATTTAATACAAATAGTTAATACCGGCCTTTTAGCAGTCGTTTATTAAAATCTGTTGTTGAAGAAGCAAAATCTGCATTTCTACCTTTGGATGTTTATCAACGATTTTGCTATGTCAGTACCCTCTCAAATTGCACTCAAGAAAAATATTATTACATCAGCAGGCATGTTGCTGGCTGATGATATCTTTTATCAGCAAACGCCTGATGATCTTGTTACACAAACGCTTGAAAGAAACCAGGGTATTAAAAGTGATACCGGTGCATTAGTAATTAACACAGGTCATTTTACCGGCCGCTCTCCTAACGACAAGTTTATAGTTAAAGATGATATAACAGAACATAGTATAGATTGGAATGGCTTTAATCATCCTATCGAAGAAAAATATTTTGACAACCTTCATAAAAAAATGCTTGGTTATTTTTCCCGCAGGGAAATTTGGGTAAGAGATTGTTTTGCCTGCGCAGATGAAAGTTATCGCCTGAGCATAAGGGTGATTAATGATAACCCGTGGAGTAACCTGTTTGCCTATAATATGCTCATCAGGCAAAATGCCGCTGAGCTTAAAACATTCAAACCAAAATGGACAATTTTACATGCACCTGAGTTTGTGGCCGAGCCGGAAATAGATGGTGTGCCGAGTGAAAATTTTGCCATCATCAACTTTACAAAAAAGATGGTATTAATTGGTGGCACAGGCTATACCGGCGAAATTAAAAAAGGCATATTTACGATTCTTAATTTTTTATTGCCGAAACATCATAATGTGTTGCCTATGCATTGCTCCGCCAATATTGGTGCAGACGGGGATACTGCTATTTTCTTTGGCCTCAGCGGTACCGGTAAAACAACTTTAAGCACACACCCGCAACGCAAGTTGATCGGTGATGATGAACATGGATGGGCCGAAAGGTCAGTCTTCAATTTTGAAGGCGGCTGTTATGCAAAAACGATCAATCTTGATAAAGACAAAGAGCCTGAAATATTCAATGCCATAAAGGAAGGTGCGTTGGTGGAGAACGTCACGTTTTATGAAGATTCAAACACGATTGACTTCTCTGGTAGACAAATCACAGAAAATACAAGGGTCAGCTATCCCATTAATTTTATCCCGAATACTGCAACGCCTTCTATCGGTGAAGTACCTAAAAATATTTTCTTTTTAACCGCAGATGCTTATGGTGTGATACCGCCTATCAGCAAGCTCGATGCAGGCCAGACGATGTATTATTTTTTAACGGGCTACACCGCAAAAGTTGCGGGCACAGAAGCTGGCGTTAAGGAGCCACAGGCCACGTTCAGCGCCTGTTTTGGTGCACCCTTCATGCCGTTGCACCCGGTAATTTATGCAAAGATGTTGGGAGAGAAGCTTAAAGGCAACACCATAAATGTGTGGTTGATAAATACCGGTTGGATAGGTGGTCAATATGGAACGGGTAAACGAATTGACCTGCAATACACAAGAGCCATGATTAATGCGGCACTCGAAGACAAGCTCAATGATGTGGACTACATAATGCATCCTGTTTTCGGTTTGCAAATGCCGGTGTCTTGTCCCGGTGTGCCTTCAGAATTATTAAACCCCGAGAATACCTGGAGCGATAAAGAGCAGTATAACAAGACAGCTCGTTTTATTGCCAAACATTTCATTAAAAATTTTGAAAAATATGCTGCCGAGGCTTCGCAGGAAATTTTACAGGCAGCACCAACGCTTTAATTTATTTTGTATACATATGAGAAATAGCCCTTGCTTTAAGCAGGGGTTTTATTTTTCAGGAAGGGGTATCATGAGGTTGAGCATTAGTGAAACTTACGCTGAAACCGCTACTCAGCAATTACTGCAGCACCACATTCAATAAAAAACCGGCTGTTCGTCTCAGCCGGTTCCTCATTTTAACTCAACACTTATTCAGTGTTACTTTACATTACTCTCCAAAACCAGTTGTGTTTTATATGTTTTGCTGTTTACAATTACCCGCATCATGTACAGGCCTTTTGCCTGCACAGGTGATGTAGTAATTGATTTTTGCATGTAGCCATCAATTACAATTCCCTGCTGTGCACTTACGGTACGGTTGTTCACATCTACCAGCTGTATCAAAGCTTTGCCAGTCACTTTTTCGGAAAGGTTGAGTGTGAGCATAAACTGCCCGTTTGCCGGGTTTGGATATACCCGCAGGTTTTCACCACCCAATTTTACTTCAGGTGAATGGTTAACGATGCTG
>JANLXV010000570.1:0-7028 GCA_031365305.1 Chitinophagaceae bacterium | reverse complement strand
GGCCGCTTTGTTCTCGTTATCATCCTGGCTCTCTGCCGGCTCATCATCTTTCTGTGCTTGTCTTTCAGCAAGGCCTTCCGCTATTGCTGCAACGATATAATTGGTTACAATTGAAATTGATTTTGTCGCATCATCATTTGAAGGGATAGAAAACTCAACTTTATTAGGATCGCAATTGGTGTCTACCATTCCAAACGTGGTGATGCCCAAACGCCTTGCTTCCGCAAGTGCAATGTGCTCGTGGCCAATATCTACCAAAAATAATGCGGCAGGCACACGGCTAATCTGGGCAATACCTCCCAATACTTTTTCCAATTTCTCCTTATCACGGGCCAGGGTCAGTCTTTCTTTCTTAGTAATGCTGTCAAGAGTGCCATCATTCAGCATCTTTTCGATGCTCTGCATTTTCTTTACACTTTTACGAACCGTATTAAAATTTGTAAGCATGCCACCAAGCCATCTTTCGGTCACAAAAGGCATGTTTACACGCTTTGCACATTCTGTAACAATTTCTTTTGCCTGCTTTTTAGTAGCAACAAACATGATCTTTTTACCGCTTTTGGCGATAGATTTCAATGCTGCTGCAGCTTCCTGCAAGCCTTCAACTGTTTTGTTAAGATCAATGATGTGAATGCCTTTTTTCTCAGCGAAAATGTATGGAAGCATTTTTGGATTCCACTTCTTTTTTAAGTGGCCAAAGTGTACACCTGCTTCAAGTAACTGCTGTTGTAAAGAAGTATTTTGTTCCATTTTTATGTTATGCCTTCAAGGCGTTTAACCGATGAAGAATGTTATAGAGTATTATTATATTTTGAATAGTTGCGTATTCATTAACCAGCCAAACATTAACGCTTGCTGAACTGGAAGCTCTTCCTCGCCTTTTTCTTACCAGGTTTCTTTCTTTCAACAGCACGTGGATCACGCTTAAGTAAACCTGCGGCTTTTAAAGCTGGCCTGAACTCAGGATTTACCTGCAGCAATGCACGGGCAATACCTAATTTTACTGCTTCAGCCTGGCCTTTAACACCGCCACCCTGGGCATTTACCACCACATCAAATTTCTCAGCGGCTGTAAGAGTTTTAAAAGGAGCTTCAACCTGATTCTGCAGGTAAATCAACGGGAAATAAGTTTTATAATCTTTACCGTTAATAGTGATGGCACCATCGCCTTTACTTAAAAACACACGGGTTACCGCTTCTTTACGACGGCCGATAGCATTTTTTTGTTTTTCCATTATTTATTATTGAAAATATGATGCACAGGATAACTTACGCTACCCGGCAATGATTTAAAATTTAAGTTCATTTGGTTTTTGTGCACCATGCGGATGATCGCTGCCTGTATAAACAAATAATTTTTTATACATTTTACGTCCAAGCCTGTTTTTAGGCAACATGCCTTTAACAGCTCTTTCAATTACAGCATCTGGTCTGCGCTTCAATAATTCTTTCGCAGTTTCTTCTTTCTTACCACCCGGGTAACCGCTGTAGTTAATATATATTTTATCATCAAGTTTATTACCTGTAAACTTAATTTTTTCGCAGTTGGTAACAACTACAAAATCTCCACAATCAACATGGGGAGTATAATAAACTTTGTTCTTACCACGGAGAACGGACGCAATTTTTGCGCACATACGACCAACGGTTTGATTAGTGCCGTCAACAACGTACCAGTTACGTTGTACGGTAGCCTCGTTCGCATGTTTAGTGGTGAAATGTAATTTGCTCATTTAATTGTCTTTTAAAGCCAGCCGCTATCCCGGAAGGCTAAGTATATTTTTAAGGAGTGCGAAGGTGAGGTAAAGTATTTTTTCTACCAAGAAATTTGGCAACTATTTTACATCGAGGTTCATAAATAATTGATAAACAATAATAATTTTGACTAAAATTAATATTCGTTAAACCAAACCTGATTAAATTGGAGAGTGAAGAGTTGAATACGCTTAACAATTATCTTTGGCAAAATTTTTTTCATGAGTGAGTCAACTTCTACAAGCAAATGGTGGCTGTATTTTTTTGTGAGTACAGCAGTTATTTTGGTTATGCTGATCATGCCTTCCTTAAGGCCCTGGTTTTGGCTTGCTTTGCCATTTGTGCTCACCACATTTGCAAAGGCTTTGCGCCTGATGTAATTCAAATTGCAAATCAAATTAATTTTTGATAAACTGACTGCGAAGGTTTGTGGGTTGAGAATGTTAATTAGCGCTATTCTCAAAAAAGCAAATCATTTTTAAAAGTCAATACCCCCAAGTTTTTTTTGGCGGTTGAGGTATTTTTCATAATCAAACCGGTATAACTTACCAGGGCGGTGCGGCACATTTTGTTCTATTTCACCCAGGTCAATTAAAAAATCCATGGAGAAAAATTTCTTGCGGAAATTCCGGCGATCGAGCTTGATATTTAAGATGGCTTCGTAAAGATTTTGAAGCTCCCGCAAAGAAAATTTGCCAGGCAGCAGGCTAAAACCGAGTGGATGTTCCTGAACACGTTTACGCAATTGAGATAATGACGTTTCAAAAATTTTGGTATGATCAAAAGCCAGGTCATTTACGCCGGCTACATCATGCCAGTGCAGTTCATTTTTTTTTGTTTCTAATTTATGTTGCTGAATATTGATCAGTGAACAATAAGCCACTGTTACAACCCTGCCGGCGGGATGCCTGTTGGTCTCGCCAAATGTATGTACCTGCTCAAGATAAACATCATCCAGGCCGGTACGATCTTTTAGCACCCGGTAAGCCGAGGCTTCGAGGTCTTCATCAGGCTTAACCAGGTCGCCTAATAACGACCATTTGCTTTCATACTTTTTAAAATCAGATCGTATTAATAAAACCTTCAGTTTATTTTCATCGAAACCAAAAATTACACAGTCTACAGAAAGCGCCACCGTAGTTGTACTCTGCACTTCTGATTGTATGGCCTTAAAAGATTTTGTAGGTTTTGAAATCAAGCTATCGGTTAAAGTTTGCATAAACAGTGTGTAAACTTATCTGGTACGAATATAAAAAAACTCCGTTCATCCATGGCATTAATAATACCCGCTGACTAAAGCTGATTATTTTGCAACTTAGATGTACAAACATAAATTCTAAACGATGTTTTCTAAAGAAGCCATTATAGATATGCAGGCCGCCACAACAGGTTTTTTAAAAAAGCCGGAAGCCGTTTCGCTCAAGCAGATTGATTTATTAAGAGATGTTTTAAGATTTCATGAATACCGCTATTACATTTCAAATGATCCCCTGGTGAGCGATAAGGAATATGATGAATTGTTTACAGCATTGCAAAAGCTTGAAGCTGAACATCCGGAAAAAATAACGCCAGCCTCACCCACGCAAAGGGTAGGCAATAGTCTTAATGGTGATTTTATTACGGTGGAACATCTTGTGCCAATGCTTAGTCTTGAAAATAGTTATAGCGCACAGGATCTTTTGGATTGGGATAAAAGAGTAAAAGGGTTGGTAAATGTGGTTAAGATAGACTATAGTGTTGAGCCCAAATTTGATGGGGCGAGTGTGTCATTGATCTATGAGAATGATTTACTGGTAAGGGCTGCTACCAGGGGCAATGGCACTGCGGGTGACGAAATAACAACCAACATGCGGCAGTTGCGATCAATTCCGTTATCAGCCAAATTCAGTAAATATGGTGTACAAAAAATAGAGATCCGTGGCGAAGTTTTGATGACGAAAGACGTGTTCAAAAAATATAATGAACAATTGGCTTTGCAAAACCTGGCACCGTTGGCAAACCCACGCAATGCGGCTTCAGGCACTTTGCGTTTAAAAGATCCGTCAATGGTACGAAAGAGAAACCTGGAAGTGGTGTTATACAATATCAGTTATCTGAACCTCCAAAAAAATGCAGAGGCAAACAAAAGCACTGCTACTGAAACACATGATGGCGCTTTGCAGATGTTGCATGATCTTGGTTTTAAAACCCCGGCTTCTTCCCAAAAACTATTTGGGCAAATAGATGCGGTAATAGAATACTGCAACAGCTTTGAAAAAAAACGGGATACACTGCCTTACGAAATTGATGGCATGGTTATAAAAGTGAATGCGGTAGAACTACAGCAGCGCATGGGCTATACTACGCATCACCCACGGTGGGCCATTGCCTATAAGTTTGCAGCTAAGCAGGGTACGAGCAAATTAATAAAAGTAGATTTCCAGGTAGGCAGAACAGGCTCTATAACCCCGGTTGCCAAAATTGAACCTGTAGTTATTGCAGGTGCTACCATTACTTCTATTTCTCTTTTTAATGAAGATGTGGTGACCGAAAAAGATGTGCGTATCGGCGATACCGTTTTAGTAGAAAGAGCCGGTGATGTAATTCCCTATATTGTAAAACCGCTTACAGACCTGAGAACGGGCAAAGAACAAAAAATTAAGTTTCCTGTTAACTGTCCCGTTTGTAACGATACATTGGTAAGGCCTGAAGGTGAAGCGGTTTCCCGGTGTGTGAATATTAATTGTAAGGCGCAGGTTGTGGAACGCATCATTCATTTTGTGAGTAAGGACGCCATGGATATCCGGAGTTTTGGTGAAGCTAACGTGCGGAAATTTTATGAGATGGAGTTGCTTAAAGATGTGCCGGGCGTATACACGCTCAATTATTCTGCCTTATCAACATTGGAAGGCTTTGGTAATAAATCAATAGAAAACTTAAACAGCGCTATTGAAAAATCTAAAACACAACCCTTGCACCGCTTGATCTTCGGCTTAGGCATCAGGTATGTTGGTGAAACCACGGCTAAAACCCTGGCCAAAGCTGTTAATCATTTAAGAGAACTTGAAAATTATTCTGAAGAAGATTTAAAAAACCTGGATGATGTTGGAGAAAAAGTAGCCGGCAGTATTTATTATTTCTTTCATAACAAAGATAACATGGCCATTTTGAGCCGGCTGGAACAACTTGGTTTGAATTTTAAGGGAGATAAGAAAGCACCGGCAGAAGGTAAACTATCGGGCCAAAACTTTTTGTTCACCGGCACCTTACCTACACTAAAAAGAAACGATGCAGAACAACTTGTAGAACAAAACGGCGGAAATATAGTTAGTAGCGTAAGCGCTAAATTAAATTACCTCGTAGTTGGTGAAGATGCCGGCAGCAAATTAGCAAAGGCGCAAAAATTGAAAACTATTAACATCCTCAATGAAGATGACTTTTTACAATTGATCTCATAACTAATACCATTAACTATGTTGCAAACATCAACAATAGATTTTCTTAAAGCCCTCTCTAAAAACAATAATAAACCGTGGTTTGATGCACACCGGAAAAACTATGAAGCAGCAAAAGCTGATTTTGAAAATTTTATCGGCCTGCTCTTAAAAAAAACATCGGTATTCGATAAAGATGTAAGTGAGCTCCAGGTAAAACAATGCACCTTCCGTATTAATCGTGATATCAGGTTTGCTAAAGATAAAACACCTTATAAAACCAACATGGGCGCCAGCCTGAACCGTGGCGGCAAAAAATCCATATTTGCCGGCTACTATTTTCATGTTGAGCCTGGTGGAAAAAGTTTTGCCGGTGGTGGCTTGTGGATGCCCGAAGCAGACGTACTTAAAAAGATAAGGCAGGAAGTGGATTATAACCTTGATGAATTTAAGAGCATTTTAAATAATAAAACTTTTAAGAAAATTTATAACACACTTGAACATTCAACAGAAACCAGCCTAAGCAGTGCACCGCGTGGCTATGAGAAGGGCAATCCGGCTTTTGAATGGCTGAAACTAAAAAGTTATATTGCCACAAAACCTTTGACAGATAAGGATATTACAGCTAATGACCTGCTTGCAAATGTTGGTGAAACATTTAAAGCTTTAAAACCTTTAATTGATTTTTTAAACAGGGGAATTGATTAATGCCGCTTGCACAGCATATATAGAGAGAGTAAAGTTTTTCTGCGGCATAGCAGCGTCTTTAGTGGTCTTAAAAAAAGATGGCCAGTGATAAAAATCACCGGCCTTGCTTACCTCTGAAACCACAAGAAAAAAAAGTCATCAGCCAGAGGGCGCTGAAAAAAAATTATAAATGAAATAGAAAATACAAGCAAATAAGAAATTGGGAGAAACAGTTTTTGGTAGGATAGGATCGTGACCCTTTTTGAACAGTTTGCTAAAATAATAAAATATTAACAACTCCGTATATTTATTTTTTATTTTTCCGTTTTAAGCGCATTCGTTGCAAATTTTTCAATCTGGCCAATTTTATAGTTATACCACGGCTTTGGAATGGTTTTTTTCAAAACTGTATCAATAGAGCGCATACCAAACAAATTCCACACGCCATGAAGTTTACCGGCTAAGGAATTTTGCAAGGCCCGCAAGCTCATGGCGAACCCGCTTTCCAGGTATTCCATGTGGTGCCAGTAACCAGCCGGCATAAACAAAGTATCGCCATGCTCTAATATTACTTCATATCCTTTTGCAAGCCTTAGGGCCGGAAACTTTTGCAGATCAGGCTTGCCGTTTTCAAGATAATAGTTAGAAAAATCTGCCAGGCTGAGTACTTCAAAAGGTTTCCTGTAAAGTTTGTATTGTTCTTCATGCGGAAACAACAACACTCTCTTTTTACCCATGAATTGGGTATGAATAATATGCGACAGATCTATATCAAAGTGCATGTGAGTTATGGAAGTTTGGCCGCCGGTAAATAACATTGGGTAACGTTTTACAAAACCCATCATCAAATGTTCGGGCCAGGTAAAATCTTTGGTTAGCTGCGGCGCATGTTCAAACAGGTTAAACAAAAATATCCGCCATTCGCTCGGCCCTTGTTTTATCATATCAATATATTCGCCGAAAGGCTTATAATCATCCGCTGTATTGATCGGTGTATACGCATCGCTTTTTACATTGTTATATAAACCAACTTTTACATCCCCAACAGTAGCTTTTAAAAAATCCCAGTTCCATTTGTTGTACGCAGGCCATTGTTTCGCAAGACTCTTTATTACTAAAGGACGTTTTGGATTATAATAGTTTTTTTTAAAATCTTCCGGTGAAATGGTGTCT
>JANLXV010000104.1:0-1601 GCA_031365305.1 Chitinophagaceae bacterium | reverse complement strand
ACCCCTGTTACTGATTTTAAGCATGGCGCAAAGTTATGGTGGTTATATTTTGATGATAATATTCACGCATGTCTTTGATAACAGCTTTGAAAGAAATAGTGAATATTACCAGTTAAATTATATATTTTGGGCCGTGATTAACACACTAATTTATTAAACATAAAAAGATCCGTATGAACATTGTAAAGAACGTTACAAAATCTTTCAGGGTATTAGCGGCGTTTGTTGCTATGAGCCTTGTTTCTACCATTGCATTTGCGCAGGACAAAGGTGCAGACGTAAATATAAAAGTTACCAAAGAAGATGGCAACTGGTATGCGCAACCCTGGGTTTGGATAGTTGGCGGTGCTGTATTTTTACTGTTGCTGGTAGCCCTTATGAGAGGCAACAACAATAAATAATTGTTTTATAAACTATTTTAAAAGCAAATGGAACTGCAGCAGTGCAGTTCCATTTTTTTATGTGGTGAAAAAAATATCAGGAAAGATGCCTGTTTACTTTATTTAGAAGATCATTTACATCAAAAGGTTTTGCTATAAAATCATTAGCGCCATATTCATGAATGGTTGAGGCAGCACTCGGATGTGCAGAAAACATGATAATGGGAATATGTTTTGTATCGTTCTGGGCTTTTAGCTGTTTGCACAGCACCCTTCCATCGTTACCGGAAATAAGAATGTCCAGCAGGATAAGATCAGGATTAAACGATTTGATTTTCTCGAAAGTACTGTCCCATTTGGCTGTCACGTCTACTTTAAAACCTTTCATGGTTAAAAGTATTTCCATTACAACTAAAATATCGAGGTCATCATCAACAACTAAAATTTTTGACATAGGATATATTTTGCTAAACGATTAACCATTAAGAACATTGCACGGACTACCTAAGTTTCTTTTTTAAATTTTCGTCAATCACTTCTAAAAATTCTTCAGTGTATAAATAATCTTTACCATGTTCAACTTTGTTACCATGAATACCTACGGCAAGATCTTTGGTCATTTTACCGCTTTCTACAGTTTCAATACAAACTTCTTCCAAAGCTTTGCAGTAATCAATTAGCGATTGGTTACCATCCAGCTTTCCACGAAAAGCCAAACCCCTTGTCCATGCAAAAATAGAAGCAATAGGGTTAGTAGACGTTGGCTTGCCGGCCTGGTGCTCCCGGTAATGCCTGGTTACCGTACCGTGAGCGGCTTCTGCTTCCATTATTTTACCATCAGGTGTTATAAGCACAGATGTCATTAAGCCTAACGAACCAAAGCCTTGCGCAACTGTATCACTTTGTACATCGCCATCATAATTTTTACAGGCCCAAACAAAATTGCCATTCCATTTTAATGCACTTGCTACCATGTCATCAATCAACCTGTGTTCATAAGTTATACCGGCTTCTTTAAACTGAGCTTTAAATTCTTTTTCAAAGATGTCCTGAAAAATATCTTTGAACCTTCCATCATATTTTTTTAAAATGGTATTTTTTGTAGATAAATAAAGCGGCCATTTTTTGCTGAGGGCCATGTTAAAACAGCTTCTCGCAAAGCCCGTAATACTTTCATCAGTGTTATACATCGAAAGGGCAACACCGTCGCCTTTAAAGTTG
>JANLXV010000086.1:0-1711 GCA_031365305.1 Chitinophagaceae bacterium | reverse complement strand
CTAAATAGCTGTATTTGCTCAGTGAGTCATGAAGATCTTGAGATGATGCTTGAAAAAAGCTAAAAACCAACAAGGTGAAAAAATAATTTATCATAAAAAGGAAAAGTTATAAGGTAGTTTTCTGTTTACGTTGGTTTCTTCGGTTGGATATAGGTTTATCGTTTTAAGAAATAAAAACCGGGAATGCACTTTTATTGAAAATTGCCGTTACCCGCCTGCATCTTATTAAATAAATGTAGGGCATTTCCGCTCAATCATTACCATTTGAAATTTTTTTATTTCCGGTAACAAAATTTAACCTCTGCCGGGTTTGAATAGAATTTATAAGTACATGGAGGAATTTCGTTGATAGGCTGCACTTAAGACGGGAAATAGCATTAAGATTTCTGCACCCCAACGCGTTTTTGTTACCTGCTTTGGGTAACATGAATAGACATGCCGCTTTTTATTTGTTCAACGACATGTCTACATTCATGATACAAGATGTGAGAGACTTATTACCTGGGAACAGGAATCGCTACTGCATAGCATTGTTGGTGAAACGCCAATTAGATGCCTCTTCTTCCGCCTAACAACTTTACTAAAAAGAGGATTATGGCAATTACTAATAAGGCATGAATCAGCCCCCCGGAAACATGAAAGGCAAACATTCCTAAAAGCCATCCAATAATCAGGATAACAGCAATAACATACAATAGATTTCCCATAAAAAAATTTTTTAAAAAATGAAAAAAGGTTACCTGTTTAATATTATAATAATCTTGCCAACTATAGTTTGTACATATTTCTACGGATAAAACCTTCAACCTGCCTGCGTAATATTGGAATCGTTCAATTGTAAAGCCGTTGCCTGCAAGTGCATGCAAAGCCTGTAGTTGCAGCAATGTATTGACAGCAGTAAAATGGCCGCCCAATAGCAGCCATTTCAACGTGTGGAAGTTTGAATTTTTACCTGCCGAATAAGCTTCCTAAACCGCCTCCGGCATTATTGGATAATGATTTGGCAATACTATCCGGCGTAATGCTGTTATCGTTTGGATCATTGGCTTTATGTGCAAATTTTTGCAATAAACCCGGCAGGGATGCTGCAATAGCACCGGTGATCATAGGCGGCAAACCAAACTTGCTGCCAAGACTGCTAGCAAGGCCGCCTTCAATTGCACTTGCCACAGGGTTTCCTGATCCCATGCCACCCTGCAACATTGATAATAGTCCGCCAACGCCTCCTTGTCCGGAAGCGTGACTTGCCAAACCACCTGTTACCTGGCTTGCAATCTCATTATGAACTGCATCGGACTGACCGGCCGGTATTGCAGAGGCTATTTGCGGATTGCTTCCCATGTGTTGTTTTACCAGGTCTAAAATTTGATCAAACATAAATTGCGTTTTAATGATTTGACTTATATATGCAGTAAACGTACCACAGGGAAATGGGCGCTGCGGGAGAAAAATTTGTAGCCTAGATGATCCGCAATAATTGCATTTCTTTGCAACTCGCTGACTCTATAGCCGGCAGTAGATTTCACAATAACCCATAAATATTGATATGAATAATTTGAAAGATAAAGTTGCCTATATAACGGGCGGCAGTAAAGGAATTGGATACGGTGTTGCAAAAACATTGTTAGACAATGGTATGAGAGTAGCGATTACCAGCCGTAGTTTACAGGCCGCACAAGAGGCGGCTGCCTCTTTAAGCAGCGATGCGGCA
>JANLXV010000076.1:0-11211 GCA_031365305.1 Chitinophagaceae bacterium | reverse complement strand
CGGAGAGGTAATAATTTTCTGAACGCTGCAATTTTACCCTAATGCCAGGCTCGCTTAAAAATTTGATTAGCGCACTGTTCTTTGGAAGTCCTCTGAACGCCCTCATTAAAGCCAGGCCACCATCCTTGGGATCATCATTACCCTCGTTTATTTTCTTTTTAGCTTCTATTAAAAAATTATTGACCACTTTTTTTTGCGCTTCTACAATTTTTTCAATCCGTGGCTTAAGCAGGTGAAACTCCTGTTCATCGCCTTTAGGCACCGGGCCACTGATGATAAGCGGTGTTCTCGCATCATCTATCAATACACTATCTACCTCATCTACCATAGCAAAGTGATGCTTGCGCTGCACCATTTCATCGGGAGAATGCACCATGTTATCCCGCAGGTAATCAAAACCAAATTCATTATTGGTGCCATAAACAATATCGCTGTTATAGGCATCTCTTCTGCTGTCGCTATTGGGTTGATGTTTATCAATACAATCTACCTTCAGGCCGAGCCATTCAAAAATGGTCCCGTTCCATTCGCTATCTCTTCTTGCCAAATAATCATTCACAGTTACAATATGAACACCTTCGCCGGCTAAGGCGTTGAGGTATGCAGGCAGCGTGGAAACAAGCGTCTTACCTTCACCCGTAGCCATCTCAGCGATCTTACCCTGGTGCAATACCATGCCACCAATCAGCTGCACATCATAATGAACCATGTTCCAGGTTACATCGCCACCGGCAGCCGTCCACGTATTTTGATAAGTGGCTTTATCATCCTGTATGGTGATGTATTTTTTAGTGGCTGCTAAAGTTTTATCAAGTTCTGTGGCTGAAGAAACCAGTTCTGTATTTTCTTTAAACCTTCTCGCTGTCTCCTTTACAACAGCAAAGGCTTCAGGTTGAATATCCTTCAGTACTTCTTCAATCTTTTGATCTCTTTCTTTTTTCAGTAAGTCAACTTCCTGGTATATCGCATCTCTTCCGGTAATATCTATACTCGACATCCCTTCAGCTTCCTGCTTTTTTTGAGCTATGGTTTCATCTATTTCTTTCAGATGATCTTTAATCCGCTGTTTAAATTCAATGGTTTTCCCCCGGAGTGCATCATTAGATAACTGTGCGTATTGTGCGAAATACTCATTCATTTTTCCAACTAAAGGAGATATTTTCTTTACATCCTTCTCACTTTTGCTTCCTCCAAATAGTTTAGCTATAAAACCTGACATATATAATAATTGATAAAAATTGAAGTAAAAATGCGGTCAAATATGGTGCTGAAAAAAACAAAAGCCATATTGACAGCGCCAAAGGTATTAAAATACCTCACCCCAACCCATCTGCAAATGGAGAGGGGCAAACTTTTAACTATCAAAAGACTCAGTACCTAAAAACTTAGTTAGCAAATGCTTCTATTCTTAATGGTTAACAACCGCTGTTTTTTAAAGCCATTAGATTAACTTCGCACCCCGAAAACATTTACGTATGAGTGGTGCTTTAAAAGAAGTAAGAAACCGGATTAAAAGTGTACAGAGTACGCAACAAATTACCAAGGCCATGAAAATGGTAAGTGCCGCAAAGCTTAGGCGAGCACAGGATGCTATTACTCAAATGCGGCCTTATGCGCAAAAATTGCAGCAAATGCTGAGTAATATTCTGGCAAGTGCAGAAGGTGATGTATCTATGGATCTGGCTGTAACCCGGCCGGTTGAAAATGTTTTAGTGATAGTAATCACCAGCGATCGCGGACTTTGTGGCGGTTATAACAGTAACCTGATAAAACTTGCCAAACAGTTGGTTAGAGAAAAATACAGTACACAACTTAGTAAAGGGCATGCCCAGATACTACCGATTGGGAAAAAGGGTTTTGAGCATTTCTCAAAAAATAATTTTTCTGTAGTTGACCGTTACTGGAATATTTTTTCTGATCTGAAATTTGAAAACGTGCAGGCTGCTGCAAAATTTGCCATGACTGCTTTTGCAGAAGGTAAGGTTGATGCCGTGGATCTTGTATACAGTGAGTTTAAGAATGCAGGTACCCAGCGGTTTGTGATAGAGCAATTTTTACCTGTAGCCAAAACGGTAAAAGTGAAAGGTCAAAAACAACAGGATTTTATTTTTGAACCAAGTAAGGATGTTCTTATAGAAGAATTAATGCCTAAGATTTTAAATACGCAATTATACAAAGCGGTGCTTGATGCCAATGCCAGCGAACATGGCGCAAGAATGACGGCAATGGACAAAGCCACCGATAATGCTGCTGAACTTCTAAAAGACCTTAAAATAAGTTACAACAGGGCCCGCCAGGCTGCAATTACCACAGAGCTTACCGAAATTGTAAGTGGCGCTGCGGCGTTGCAGGGGTAATACCAGTACGAATTCAATGACTAACAAGAAATGGAATTAACTGAAATCATCCCCCATATTGAAGCTTTAATATTTGCCAGTGATAAAACACTTGGCGTAAATGAATTGACAGAGCTTGTAAACAATGCACTTGCGTTTATTGAAGACAGGTCTACAATCGAGCAGGTGCAATCTGCTGTAGAGGCAATAGCTGAAAAATATGCCTCTGAATTTTATGCGTTTGAATTAAAGCAAAGCGGTGGCGGATGGCAGTTTTTAACCAAACAGCAATACCATAAAACCATTGCCCAGTTGAATGGCGATAAGTTTTTGAAGAAATTATCCATCGCTTCACTGGAAACATTATCCATTATTGCTTATAAACAACCTGCAACTAAAACTGACATTGAAACTATCCGTGGCGTAAACTGTGATTATGCCGTGCAAAAATTACTGGAAAAAGATCTTATTATTATTTCAGGCAGAAATGAAGATTCGCCAGGCAAGCCTTTGCTGTACTCAACATCAAAATCTTTTATGGATTACTTCGGTATCAACAGTGCTGAAGATCTGCCAAAAATTAAAGAAGTATTGATGGATGAAATTACAGGTGCCACTAGGGTTTCAGATATTAACCCTGAGGCGGATCAACCCATACAAACCAGGCTTGAGATAGAAACTGAGCCTTCAGCCACCTGAGGTATTCTATTGCCGTTTTTCCTTTTATCAGTATAATTGTTTTTAGATAATTATTTTCGTGAGATGGCACAATTTCTTTCTCAGCAGCAACTATTATCAATAGCCAATGAATTCGGCTCTCCCGTTTATGTGTATGATGCCGCAAAAATGGCTGCCCAATATCAAAAACTTACCACAGCCTTTGCCGATAGTAAGGTGAAATTTTTTTACGCCTGCAAGGCCCTTACTAATGTAAATGTGTTAAGCTTCATCAGGTCGCTTGGCTGTAACATCGACTGCAGTTCTATAAATGAAGTGAAGCTGGCGCTGATAGCAGGTTTTAAGCCGGAACAAATACTGTACACATCAAACGGTATTTCTTTTACTGAAATTGAAGATGCTGTTGAAAAGGGCGTAAACATAAATATTGATAGTTTATCTAATCTTGAAAAATTTGGAAAGAAGTATGGCAATACTTATCCTGTAGGGGTAAGGCTTCGGCCAAATATTATGGCAGGTGGTAACATAAAAATTTCTACCGGTCACGATAAAAGCAAATTTGGAATTCCTGTTGAACAATTGCAGTTGTTGCTTGACCTGATTGAGACTTATAATTTGAACATCAGCGACCTGCACATTCATACCGGCAGCGATATTAAAGACGCTGATGTTTTTATAAAAGGCTTTGAGATCTTATTCGATTTGATTCCACACTTTGATACGCTCAAATCTTTTGACCTGGGCGGCGGTTTTAAAATTCCTTACAAAGAAGGTGACACCGAAACTAATATTAAAGATCTTGCTGCCAAAGTGAAATATGCTTTTGATCATCATCCACATGCAAAAGATCTTGAAATATGGTTTGAGCCGGGGAAGTTTATTGTAAGCGAAAGCGGTTACCTTGTTACAAAAGTTAATCTTATTAAGGAAACTGATGCCACCACGTTTGTTAATGTAGATACAGGTTTTAATCACCTCATAAGGCCAATGTTCTACGATGCCTATCATCGCATAGAAAATATCAGCAACCCTTCCGGAGAAGAAAAAGTTTATACGGTTGTTGGTAATATTTGTGAGACTGATACTTTTGCCTGGGACAGGAAGATCAATGAGATCAGGGAAGATGATTACCTCGTAATGTATAATGCCGGCGCTTATGGTTTTGAGATGTCGTCAAATTTTAATTCAAGATTTAAACCTGTTGAGGTTTTAGTAATTGACGGCGAAGTGAAGTTGATCAGAAGAAGAGATGAGTTTGATGACCTGGTGCGAAATATCGAAATGATTTAGCACCTGCAAATAATTATAAATGATCTGCAAGCAATGTGCTCTGGTTGTTGCCTATCTTCAAGAATAATTTAATCAGCAACTATGAAGATCGCTTTCCATGGAGCCGCAAGAACAGTTACCGGCTCCAAACACCTGCTCACACTAAATAACAACACAAAGTATTTGTTGGATTGCGGCATGTTCCAGGGTATGGGCAAAGAATCAGATGTGTTGAACAGGGAGTTTGGTTTTGAACCATCCGAAGTAGATTATCTTATTTTATCGCATGCACATATTGATCATTGTGGCCTTATTCCAAAGCTGGTAAAAGACGGGTTTAAAGGAAAGATTTTTGCTACGCCGGGCACAAAAGATCTTGCAGCGATATTAATGGAAGATAGTGCTGGTATACAGGAGAATGACCTGAAGTTTTTAAACAAGCGGCGGGCAGCCCAGGGGCAATCTTACCTGGAGCCTTTGTATACAACCGAAGATGCTTTGCGGGCTGTAGAATTATTTGAGGTTGTAGACTATGATAAATGGTTTAAGATAGATGACAGTGTTGAATTACTATTTGTAGATGCAGGACACATTGTTGGCAGTGCAACCGTTCATTTAAATATTAATGAACAAGGCAAAACAACCCGCTTATCTTTTTCCGGTGATTTAGGAAGATATAGGGATGTCATTCTCCGCTCACCCGCTGTGTTTCGTCAGGCAGATTATATTTTATTGGAATCAACTTATGGTGATCGGCTGCATGAACAACTTAATCCAACCCCAGATGCTTTATTGACGTGGATAGAACGCACCTGCCTGCAAAAAAAAGGCAAGCTGATCATGCCGGCATTTAGTGTGGGAAGAACGCAGGAAATTTTGTATGCCTTGAACCAGCTTGAAAACGAAAACCGTTTGCCGCCGATTGAGTATTTTGTAGATAGCCCATTGAGTATGGAAGCAACGGAGGTTATTAAAAACTATCCCCAGTATTTTAATAAAGCCTTTCAAAAAGTTTTTCAGAGCGATAATGATCCATTCGATTTTAAAGGTTTAAAATTTATAAAATCAGTTGAAGAAAGTAAGCAACTGAACTATATTAAAGAACCTTGTGTCATCATTTCAGCGAGTGGCATGGCCGAGGCTGGCAGGGTAAAGCATCACATTAGCAATAATGTTGAAAATAGCCGCAACGCCATTTTATTAACCGGTTATTGCGAGCCAAACTCTCTCGGAGCAAGGCTTTTACGACATCCCGCAGAAGTACACATCTTTGGTATTCCGCATGAAGTACATGCGGAGGTTGGTGAAATAAGAAGTATGAGTGCGCATGGCGATTATGAAGACCTTTGCCAATGGTTAGCCTGCCAGGATCCGTCACATGTAAAAAAATTATTCCTGGTGCATGGAGAATACGAGGTGCAGCAACATTTCCGGGACAGGCTAATCTCAAAAGGCTTCACTGATGTACAAATTCCTGAAAGACATTATGAAATTGGATTAACATAAGCCTTTCACCTAATCAAAATTTTACATGAAACATTTACTGCTATGTCTTTTATTGCCATGTATTTCTTTTGCGCAAAATCCTGCACAAAACCAAATTCATCAATGGGAACAGCAAGCTAAAAATATAACCATCATCCGTGATAATTGGGGTATTCCACATATTTATGGCAATACAGATGCCGACGCCGTTTTTGGCTTGTTGTATGCGCAATGTGAAGATGACTTTAAAAGGGTAGAGATGAATTATATAGAAAAGCTTGGGCGGCTTTCGGAAGTTAATGGCGACGCAGATTTGTACAATGATCTTTTGATAAGATTGTTGATAGACACCACAGAAGCCAAAGCAGATTACAAAAAAGCTGAGCCCTGGTTGCGAACATTATTAAATGCTTATGCTGATGGTATAAATTATTATATCCTTAAACATCCGGATGTAAAGCCACTTCTAATAAAAAAGTTTCAGCCCTGGTATCCATTATTGTGGACAGATGGCAGCATTGGTGCCATTAATACGGCTGGCATTTCTACAATAGATTTAAAAAACTTTTATGCCAACGATACAGCAAGCATTGGATTAGCAAAACCCAAAGAAGAAAACTTAAGCGGTTCAAATGGCTTTGCAATTGGGCCTTCTAAATCTGCTTCAGGAAATGCTATGCTCTACATAAATCCGCACGTCACTTTTTATTTCAGGCCCGAGGTTCATGCCGTAAGCAATGAAGGCTTAAATGTATACGGTGCTGTAACGTGGGGCCAGTTTTTTATCTACCAGGGCTTTAATGAACATTGCGGTTGGATGCATACATCAAGCGATGTTGATGTGGCGGATTTGTATGCCGAGAAGATCATAAAGAGTAAGAATGGTTTTTCTTATGCATATAATAACAAGGTGCTTGCTGTAAAAGAGAAAATGATTGCTATCCAAATTTTACAGGATGGTAAGATCAGATCAAAAATGTTTAAAACTTACTTTACGCAGCATGGCCCGGTAATGGCGAAAAGAAATGGACAATGGTTAGCACTTAAATCCTACAACCGTTCCATGACAAGCCTTATACAAAGCTGGAAGCGAACAAAAGCCAATGGTTTTGAAGCCTATAAAAAAGTAATGGATCTAAAAGGCAATACGTCCAACAATACTGTGTTTGCTGATGATAAAGGAAACATAGCCTATTGGCATGGAAATTTTGTTCCGGTAAGAGATAAAACTTTAAACTGGGCAAAGCCTGTTGACGGCAGCAAATCCGCTACGGAGTGGCAGGGCTTGCATAAAGTTGAAGATATTGTTCATGTGTACAATCCTGAAACGGGCTGGATACAAAACTGTAATTCTACACCCTTTACTGCGGCTGGAGCTAACAGCCCTAAAAAGGAAAACTATCCTTTTTACATGTCGCCCGATGGAGAAAATTTTAGAGGTATAAATGCGGTGAAGGTGTTAAGTAATGAAAGCAGTTTGACCTTAGATAAACTTATTGCTGCCGGATACGATACTTATCTTTCTGCTTTTGAAAAACTGGTGCCAGCCCTTTTGCAGGCTTATGATAAGCTTGCAGATGATTCAATTCACCATCAGTTGGTTGAACCAATTGGGATTTTAAAAAGCTGGGACTTTCGATGTGGAGAAAGCTCAGTTGCTACAACATTAGCCGTGGAGTGGGGCCAAAAGTTATTGCCTAAAATTATTGCCAGTGGCGATGAAGATGAGTACCAATATGTTGACCAGGTTACAAAAACTGATAGGTTTATCAGTAAGGCCATACCTGCTGATCTAATCGCTCCCTTGAAAGAAGTTCTTGATGAATTAAGCGGCAAATTCGGTACATGGAGAATGCCATGGGGCGACATCAACAGGTTTCAAAGAATATCTTCTGACATCAATCAAAAATTCAGCGATGATAAACCCAGTTTGCCTGTAGCTTTTACCTCATCAGCCTGGGGCATGTTACCTTCTTATGCAACACAATATTTCCCCGGCATTAAAAAAAGATATGGCACAGGCGGTAACAGTTTTATCTGTGCTGTGGAGTTCGGCAAAAAGGTGAAAGCAAAATCTTTATTAGCCGGCGGCGAAAGTGGCGATCCATTATCAAAACATTTTATTGACCAGGCAGAGATGTACACAAAAGGAAAATTTAAAGATGTACTTTTTTATAAGGAAGATGTCATGAAGCATGTTGAAAGAAAGTATCATCCGGGGGAGTGAGGGTTTGGCTTTCGGCTATCGGGAAGTCAGCTATCAGCAATCAGCTATCAGCAATCAGCAATCAGCTTTCAGCAATCAGCTTTCAGCAATTGGCTTTCAGCAATCGGCACAACCGATGATTTCTGACTTCTGATTCTGACTACTGACACCTGACACCTCGCTAATCTTTCGCAATCTTCCTGTAACTCGCTACTACGCCACGAATTAAAGAAGAACTGAAGCCGCGGTGTTCCATTTCATTCAAACCAGCTATCGTGCAGCCTTTGGGCGTAGTTACTTTATCAATCTCCTGTTCAGGATGTCTGCCTGTTTGCAGCAATAATTCCGCTGCCCCTTTTACGGTTTGGGTAGCCACCAGGCTTGCCGTCGCTGCATCAAATCCAATTTCAATACCGCCCTGTATGTTAGCACGAATAAATCTTAATGCATAAGCAATACCGCAGGCACCAAGAATAGTTGCCGCTTCCATTAATTTTTCTTCGATACTTACAACTTTGCCTAATTTTTCAAACAATTCCTGAACATATTGTTCCTGTTCGGTTGAAGCATATTTATTACAGATACATGTCATGCTTTGCTGAATAGCAATGGCGGTATTCGGCATCGCTCTAAAAATGGCTGGTGTAGTCTCTAACAGAGGTTCCATATCACTGATTAGTACGCCGGTAACTACTGATATCAGCATTTTACTTTCGTTAAAACTGTTGCTGAGTTTTGAAAGCACTTCACTTACCTGGAAAGGCTTTACGGCCAAAATGACCACTTCGCTGTCGTTAACTGCTGAAAAATTATCATCTGTAACTGCAATCCCGGCATCTTTTAATGGTTGTAAAGATGGTGTTGATGTATTGCGTTTTGTTATAATTATTTCTGACGCACTACTGAACCCGCTTTTGATAAGCCCTTCGGCTATTGCGCTGCCCAGGTTTCCACCGCCAATAATAGCTATTTTCTTTCCCATAAGTGTTGATTTTTATAAAGATACAACCCGCAAAAAGCTTAGGCAGTAAAATGTGTTTAGATGTATTTTATACAAAATGTTAAGGATTGCATTTTCACATTTTGTTGCAAGCCGGTAGCATGTATTTTGAGTATATAAGTATCACTAACAATAAACAAAAAGGAGATAGAAAATGACAACAATTAAAAATTTAAAACGCTTTGGTGTTTTTGCTTTTGCTGTTGTTTTATTAGGAAGTTGTACCAGCTCTGCTCACATCGAAAAAGATCCCTCAACTGACCTTGCAAACTACAGAACCTATTCCTGGATTGATAATAATACAGGAGAAAAGAAAGACCATAAAAATGATTTGGTTGAAGCCAATATCAGGACCGCTGTTGATCAGCAACTTGATAAAAATGGTTACAGGCAGGTAAAAAACAATCCTGATCTTTTGTTAACGTATGACATTCTTCTTGAAAAAAACGAAAGGAGAAACAGCCAGCCGGTTTATAGCCAGCCGTATACAAGGTTATATTACAACAGGTATACCCGCCGGTATGGCACCATTTATTACCCTTCGCAGGTTGTAGGATACGATACATATACCACACCCGTAAAGGAAGGCACAGTTACAGTAACTATGATAGACCCAAAAACGGATAAAACAATATGGCAGGGTTGGGCCACTGATCAGATAAACAGCAGCCAGATGACCGGCAAAGAGATCCAGAAAAATGTAAAGACCATTTTTAAAAAATTCGATGTCGCCAGTAATTAAATCATCTTAAATATCTATGAATGATAATCCCGCTGAAAGGCGGGATTTTTTTGTCCTGTCTAAAACTAAAAACCTTCCAAAAAGGAAGGTTCTGTCTAATCAGTACCACGTACGGGATTCGAACCCGTGATTCCTCCGTGAAAGGGAGGCGTCTTAACCCCTTGACCAACGCGGCATCTTTTTTAAAGGACGGCAAAGATAACCGTGAGGCGTTTTGTTGCCAAATAAATTAATGGTTTATGTACTGTAAAACGTAGTTTTGCAACTCAATTTTTTAATTCAAAATTATTATTAGTTATGAGCACAGTAAAAGTTGCCATTAACGGTTTTGGAAGAATAGGCCGGTTGGTATATAGACAAATCTATAAAATGGATGGTATTGATGTTGTAGCAGTCAATGATTTGACAAGCCCTGCCGTTTTAGCTCATCTTTTAAAATACGATAGTGCACAGGGAAAATTTGAGGGAGAAGTTACCAGCACAGAGAACTCAATTGTTGTAAATGGCGACGAAGTAAAAATATATGCGCAGAAAGATCCTGCACAAATTCCATGGGGCACCCACGAAGTAGATGTGGTGATCGAGAGCACCGGTTTTTTTACAGATAAGGCAAAAGCCGAAGCCCACATTGCAGCCGGCGCCAAAAAGGTGGTTATCTCAGCACCTGCTACGGGTGATCTTAAAACAGTTGTATTTAACGTTAATCATAATATTTTAGATGGTAGCGAAACGATCATTTCCTGCGCCTCATGTACAACCAATTGTTTAGCGCCAATGGCTAAAGCTTTAAATGCTTCTTTTGAGATCGTTACTGGTTTTATGACAACTATTCATGCTTATACTAATGACCAGAATACCTTAGATGCGCCTCATGCAAAAGGCGATTTAAGACGTGCAAGAGCGGCCGCTGCCAACATAGTTCCTAATAGTACCGGCGCTGCAAAGGCCATTGGGCTGGTATTACCTGAATTAAAAGGCAAACTTGATGGCAGTGCACAACGTGTGCCTGTTATTACCGGCTCTCTTACCGAACTTACAGCCGTATTAAAAAAGAAAACATCTGTTGAAGAAGTGAATGCTGCCATGAAAGCTGTGTCTGATGAAAGCTTTGGTTATAATGAAGATGAAATTGTAAGCACTGATATTATCGGTTCAACCTTTGGTTCTTTGTTCGATTCAACACAAACCAAAGTGATGACTGTTGGTGAAAGCCAACTGGTAAAGGTGGTTAGCTGGTACGATAATGAAATGAGTTATGTATCTCAACTGGTACGTACCGTTCATTTTTTTGCAGGCAAAATCAGTAAGTAAAACGGGTTTAAATTCCTCATAATTATTATTCAAGGCTTTTAGGTTTCTAAAAGCCTTTTTAATAGATTATTTTTTAAGCATAAAACTATGAGCAAGTTTCAAGATCACGATTTTAAAGGAGAACGGGCACTTGTACGTGTTGATTTTAATGTTCCCTTAGACGATCAGTTTAAAATTACAGATG
>JANLXV010000062.1:0-8059 GCA_031365305.1 Chitinophagaceae bacterium | reverse complement strand
TTTCAGAGATATTCCATTAGGTTGGCAGTTGATAGATTGCTCATTTGGTGTAGTTGGCTTTGTGCCATTATTTATCTGTTATCTTAAAACAAAACAACTTGCCCGGGAAACATCTCATGAAACCTTACTTTAAAATATCATTCACAACTTTTACGGCTTGGATACTTACAAGCTTGATTAATAGTATGGCGTGTGGCTCAATAATCTGGGTGGCGCAGTCTTCCAGGCAAGATATTAAAGGTGATATAGTTAGTGTTTTTCTTGTTTCAATAATTATGTCTATACCCGGCTTTGGCATTTTATGGGTATACCTGCTTATAGCCTTATTTCAAAATATAAGAGGCAGAGCCTTGTTTAGAGCGGCTTTATCCGGCGGGTTTGTTTTAGCAATAATTACAGCTATAATTTCTGCCCGTGTTTTTGAAGATGAATTTCCTGCTCCTGTGTTTTTGGTAGTGACTATAGTTGGGCTATCCGCTATAGCAGCCATAATGCTTCATTTTAAAAATTTTAAAAACATACAATAAACTCACATGAAACCAGGCTTATCAAAATTGCTTATCGTATTTACAGGCGCTATTATTTTCAATATGCTTTTCTGGAATGAAAAACCAGGGCTGAATACCGTGCTATTTGACCTCTTCATTTGCAGTACAATTATCAAGCTGTTCCCATACAGTTTACAAAACAATACCAACAGATGGCTATTAGCAGGTCATGTTATAACTGCTTCAATGGTGCTCTGGCAAAATACGGTCATCAGTAAAATAGCCTTTAGCATTACCTTGTTATTGTTTGTATCTTTTTCTCAATACCTCCATAGATCAGTATGGTATGCGGCAGGCTCATCGGCCATGAATTATCTTTTTATAGTTCCTAATTTTTTTACAGAATTAAAAACGTTTTCGGGTAAGAGAATTTCGTTAAAGAAATGGTATAGCTCTGTAAGAAAGTTAGTGATGCCTTTAATCATCCTCTCTGTCTTTCTTTTAATTTATTCTTATGCAAATACAGTATTGTCAACACTTTTAGGCAGTATATCTGCCACAATCCAGCGCTGGGTTATTCATTTTTTTAAAATATTTTCTTTAGAGCGAACAGGCTTCTTTTTATCAGGCTTGCTTATAGTTGGAGGTTTGGTGTTAAGGTGCAAAGCCTCTTTTTTTTCAACTGCTGATTTAAAGCAGGAAAATGTTTTGCTGCGCAGGAAAAACCGTCTTAAAAAGTGGAAGCAAAGCGCTTTTTCAGATCTATTTTCAATCATTTCAGGTAAAAGTATCACAGGAGTATTGGCACTTAAAAATGAGAATGCAACAGGCATCTTAAGTCTTGTTTTATTAAATGGCCTTTTGCTGTTTGTAAACTCTCTTGATATAAAATACCTCTGGGCCGGGTTTACTTTTAAGAGACAAACGGATCTGTCGGGTTATGTACATGAAGGTGCGGGTGTACTTATTTTATCTATTGTGCTGGCAATGCTGTTATTGCTTTTTTTCTTTCGTGGCAATTTAAATTTTTATAATAAAAACAAATGGCTGCGGTACGGCGCTTACATCTGGATCGTTCAAAATGCTTTTTTAGTTCTGTCTGTTTCTCTGCGCAATTATTATTACATACTTCACCTTGGCCTCGCCTATAAACGCCTTGGCTTATTGTTTTTTCTTTTGCTGGTACTCATTGGCCTTATCACAGTGTTCCTTAAAATTTATCAGGCAAAATCGGTCTACTATCTGTTAAGGGTTAATGCCTGGGCGGCTATATTTATTTTAATAACAGCAGCAGCATTTCATTGGGATACACTAATAGCAACCTATAATTTATCCAGGAAATCAACTACGCCGGTTGATGTGCCTTTCCTTTTATCTCTTTCAAACAAAACATTACCATTGCTTCAAAATAATATTGATGTTCTTGAGCAATACAGTGCCAGAAAGTTTTATACGATTGATTCCTATAGACCCCTCAGCGCCCTGGAATTTTATGAATACCGAAAAGCAATCTTTTTAAAACAACAGCAAAACTACACCTGGCTTTCCTGGAATGTTGCTGATGCTTATGTGGTTAAATTTTTTTTGGCGGTATCGGTTCCCGTCAAATAATCCAAATAAAATTAAACTCATGAACCGGTTCCCAATTATGCGTGATGCGTTTTTGATAATCATCATCACCGTCATTTTTTGCTACAATCTATGCTATGGTTCAACAAACCTATCGTTCAGCGGCTGATGATCCGCAGATTGAGCTTGCCCGTGAGCTTAAAATAAAGGTTGAGAAAGGCCAGCCTGTTGAACAATTTATGCAGAACTCTATTGACATTGGCACGAGCCTGTCAACATTTGTAACCTTTTATGATGTTGCCGGCAAGCCCTTGTATTCATCCGGATACTTAGATGGTAAAATGCCTGTAATACCCCCAGGTGTTTTTGATTTCACAAGCCTGCATGGAGAGCATAGTGTAACATGGCAGCCCCGTAAAGATGTAAGAATAGCAATGGTGATATTAAAATGTAACGGTAATACACAAAGCTTTGTGTCGGCGGGCAGATCGCTTCTGGAAATAGAATTAAGAGAACGCTCTTTAATTAAAATGATTGCGGCTGGCTGGCTAATATGCATGGCGTTGGTTATGACTTTTGGTGTACTCAACATGCTAAGATCAAGATATGTATAGCTCAATTTCTCAACTCCCTTACTTATACTGCTAATGAAAATAAAAATGATTTTGCCGGCATTGCTGGAAGCTAAAGGCCCTTTTTGGCGGCCAATAAAATATTCACTCTTTCCGCCGCTGGGCCTGGCAACACTTGCGGCCTATTGCAGCGCAGATGATGAAGTTATTTTGCATGATGAACACGTGGAAGAATTATTTACGGATGATACACCGGATATAGTGGTGATACAAGTATACATCACAAATGCATTCCGGGCTTATAGGCTTACAGATCTTTATCGTTTAAAAGGCGTATATGTATGTTTAGGCGGATTGCATGTTACTGCTTTACCGGCTGAAGCTATGTCTCATGCTGATTCTATATTTACCGGCCCTGGTGAAGAATGCTGGCCTAAATTTTTAACGGACTACAGGAATGGCACGCCTGCTAAAATATACAATTCGCATATCCGAACGTTAGACAGTATTCCTCCTGTAAGAAGAGATCTTATTAAACGAAGTTTATACCTGGTGCCCAACTCTATAGTGGTATCCAGGGGTTGACCTCATCATTGTAATTTTTGTTATTAAGATGCTTTTTTTGAAGGCGGCAAGTCTTTTTATACACAACAGGTTGATGACGCTCTGCGGGAAATTGACCGGTTGCCTGGTAAACATTTGTATTTTTTAGATGATCATCTTTTAGGTAATAAGCATTTTGCGACCTCATTATTTGATGGCATGAAAGGGATGAACAGGGTGTTCCAGGGCGCCTCGACCATTGATGCCATACTGCGTGGTAATTTAATAGAACACGCCGCTGAGGCAGGTTTGCGAAGTATTTTCGTTGGGTTTGAAACGTTAAGCCATCAAAACCTGGCGCAGGGAAATAAAAAACAAAATATAGGTAAAGATTATGAAGAAGCGATCAGGCGTCTGCATAGCTTAGGCATCATGATAAATGGAAGCTTTGTGTTTGGTCTTGATGAAGATAACAGCAATGTATTTAAACGCACTGTTGACTGGGCTGTAAAGAATGCGCTGACCACATGTACATTTCATATACTTACGCCTTATCCCGGTACAGGCCTGTATAAGATGATGCAAAAGGATAACCGGCTTTTACATAATAATTGGGATTTATACGATACAAGGCATGTTGTTTATAAAACGGCTGGCCTAAGCGCTAAGGAACTGAAAGACGGGTATGACTGGGCTTACCGTTCATTTTACTCCTGGAAAAATATTGCAAAAGCAAGCCTGCAACATGACACTATGAAACACGCTGTAAAACATTTTGCTTATGCAGGCGGCTGGAAAAAATTTGAACCGCTATGGAACTTTATGATTAAGACCCGGGGTTTGAACAAAATGCTTCCCTTACTCGAATCAATATTATCAAAGGTTAACAATAAAAAAAGTAATGAACAGGCAGTTGCTGTGTTTCCTGCAATTGCATAATAATTCATCTTATTAAACTCTGCTACGTAGTCTTTTAATTCAACTTAAAAATCCACAGTTTTTAACGGGTGGGTATGTTCCGATGGCTACGCCTCTCTGATCACTTAATAAACTAACAAGGTTGAGTTGAAGGTTATTCTTATTATTTCTACTAAGGTTAATAGGGTTAATTCGTAGCAGAATTATTAACCTTAGTAGAAAATCTAAATCTCTCTTTGTCCTAACCTTATTCCCTTATTTTAGTCTTTTGTGTTAAACATTAAAGCCACTGCCTTTCGCGGTGGTAATTGACTTACAAGACAAGATTGGGGCGATAAAAACTATCGGTTATAAGTTATGGCACAATTGTTATCTGTAATAGGTATCAAAAAACAATATGCCCTCGTCAGTAATTGATTCGTTTAGTTACAAGGCTGAAAACCAAACCTTGCAGATTATTTTTGTTTCAGGCAAAATATATGTTTACAAAAAAGTGCCTGAAAAAATATATCAGGCCATGAAAACTTCCGTTAGCAAAGGCGTTTACTTTAACCGGTACATTAAAAACAATTACTCATTTGAGATAGTTAACAAATAAAATTTTAAGGTCTTTATTATTTTTTATACTGTCTTTATAAGGTCTTTAAAAAGTTGATTTTTGTATCTTGAGGAAAATAATTTTATGGACCAACAGATCATTAACCTCTACGATGAGTACACACACAAACCACTTAGCCGTCACCGGTTTCTTAAGCAACTAATTCTACTTACCGGTAGTACAGCAGCGGCAATGTCAATTCTTCCCATACTGGAGAGTAACTATGCCGCTGCAGCTATTACTAAAGATGATGATCTTTTTACTGAAATCATTCATTATCCGGGTGTGCCGGGTGAAATGTCGGCTTATATCGCAAGGCCGAAAGATAATAAACCGTATGCTGCCATTATTGTTATTCATGAGAATCGGGGCCTTACACCGCATATTGAAGATGTGGCCCGCAGAGCAGCCAAAGCCGGTTATCTTGCTATAGCCCCAAATGCATTATCGGCGGCTGGTATAAAGCCTGTCAATGAAGATGAGGCAAGAGAAAAATTTCAAACATTAAAGCCGGAAGATAGTCTTCAGAATTTTATGAATGTTTTCCCTTACCTGGCCACCCGTAAAGATTTTATTGGTAAAACAGGTTGTGTCGGTTTTTGCTGGGGCGGTGGTATGGCCAATGATCTTGCAGTAAGAGTTGCTGATTTAAAAGCAGCAGTAGCATTTTACGGACGACAGCCTGCTGCGGAGGATGTGTCTAAAATTAAAGCGGCTGTTCAATTGCATTATGCCGGGCTGGATGACAGGATTAATGCAGGCATTCCTGCTTACGAAGAAGCACTCAAAAAGAATAAGATCAATTATGAGCTCTATAGATATGAAGGCGTGCAGCATGCTTTTCATAACGATACTTCTGCAGCACGCTACAATGAAGCAGCGGCAAAGCTTGCCTGGCAGCGTACTATAGACTTCTTTAAAAAATATGTGGTATGATGCTCCTTAAAATACTTTGGTATCTTTTGGTATAAAAGCCGCAAACATTTTTCTGGTAAAAGATTGCTTAATTTGTACCCTTTACATCAAACAACGATCTGCATATTTTGAAGAACATCTTATCTATTATCTTCTGTTTTTTTTCTCTTTATTTATTTGCTCAAAAAAAGAACGATGCTTTTAGCCTGCATATTAAAAAGGCATCCTCATCTATAAAAATTGATGGCGTCATGGACGAGCATGCCTGGTCTGATGCCGAGGCTGCAAGAGATTTTTTTATGGTGTTGCCAATGGACACGAGTCATGCAAAGGTGCCTACTGAAGTGCGTATGACTTATGACGCTGATAACGTTTATGTAATTGCAAAGTGCCGCCTCACACGGCCCAATACCTATATGGTTGAATCATTACGCCGTGATTTTAATTTTGGCAAGAATGACAATTTCATTTTTTTTATGGATCCTTTTGATGACCGTACCAATGGCTTTACTTTCGGTGCAAATGCTGCAGGTGCCCAATGGGATGGCATGTTGTATGCAGGTGGCTCCGCCGATTTAAGCTGGGACAATAAATGGGTGTCTGTTGTAAAAAATTATAACGATCAATGGATATTTGAAGCCGCTATACCATTTAAAAGTATACGTTATAAAAAGGGTATCACGTCCTGGGGTATAAACTTTAGCCGGTTAGATATTACTGTGGCCGAAAAGTCAGCCTGGGCGCCCGTTCCACGCCAGTTTCCTACGGCTTCTCTGGCCTATACGGGTAACCTGTTGTGGGATGCGGCGCCGCCTGATCCCGGTGCAAATATTTCAATAATACCTTATGCACTGGCAGGCGTTACAAAAAATTATTTCACTAATAGTAAAAGTGTTTTTAAAAAAGATGTTGGCGCTGATGCAAAGATTGCTGTGACCTCTTCCATTAATCTTGATCTTACATTTAATCCTGATTTTTCGCAGGTTGAAGTTGACAGGCAGGTTACCAATCTTGATCGCTTTGAATTATTTTTTCCTGAACGTCGCCAGTTCTTTTTAGAGAACAATGACCTCTTTGCCAATTTTGGTTATGCTGCCATACGGCCTTTCTTTTCAAGAAGAATTGGTCTTGGCGTACCCATAAATTATGGCGCAAGATTAAGCGGTAGTTTAAGTAAAAACTGGCGGATCGGCGTAATGGATATGCAAACCAAACATCAAAATGAAACTGGTTTGCCTGCGCAAAATTTTGCGGTACTGGCCTTACAAAAAAGAGTGTTCTCAAGGTCTAACATCAGGCTGATGTTTGTAAATAAGCAATCTATAAATTATGATCATGGTAAAGATTCCAGTAAACCATTATACTCTCAATATAACCGGAACCTTGGTGTTGAATATAATCTTGCTTCCTCAAATAATAAATGGACAGGCAAGGCAATGCTGGTAAAATCTTTTAGCCCGGGAAAGGTAACAAAGGATTTAGTGCTTGCAGGCAACCTTCAGTACTTAAGTAAAAAATGGCTTATCAACCTGCAGAATGAATATGTTGGCAGCAACTATAATGCTGAGGCAGGCTATGTGCCCCGCCGCAATTATATTAAGCTGAATCCAACGGTGAGTTATTTGATTTTTCCGAAGAAAAGAGGCGCTATATTAAGCCATGGGCCAAAGCTTGTTCACTATACCTATTTCTCAGAACACTGGCATCAAACAGACAATGAATCGTATCTCCTATATAATTTAAACTTTCGCAATCAAAGCATTTTTGCTGCGTGGGTAGGCCACGATTATGTGCAGTTACAGCAGCCTTTTGATCCGACAAATTTTTCGAAGGATACCTTGGCCACCGGCTCAAAGCACCGCTGGAACGCATTCGGTACAGACTATTTTTCAAAACCGCAACGGCTCTTTACTTATGATTTTTCTACGCGTTTTGGTGGTTATTATTTAAATGGATCAAGATTTAATCTTTCCGGGAACTTAGGCTACAGGTTTCAACCTTATGTAAGTATTGGTCTGAGCGCTGCCTACAATCATATTGATCTTGCTGAACCCTGGGGCAAAACAGATTTCTGGCTCGTAGGACCAAGGATAGATGTTACCATGACCAACAAAGTTTTTTTTACAACCTTTATTCAATACAATAACCAGTTGCAGAACATTAATCTCAATACAAGATTTCAGTGGCGGTACAAGCCTGCTTCAGATTTGTTTTTGGTATACACAGATAATTACTATCCATCACCATTGTATGTTCGTAACCGTGCGTTTGTGTTGAAGTTTACGTATTGGTGGAATAAGTGATATTAATAGAGCTTATGCATACTCTGTCAGAATCTAAATTAATGTTGTTCGCAACATTAATTTAAGACCCCTTTTGAAATTACTTGCCTAATAAAAATCTAAAGCCAAGGCTAAGGCTGTAAAGGAGATTTCCGTTTAAGTTAGTGCCTGCCG
>JANLXV010000053.1:0-5759 GCA_031365305.1 Chitinophagaceae bacterium | reverse complement strand
CCAGTTCAACCACCTGTTCACAAACGCAAAGTGGTAGTGCAACTATAACAGTAAAGCCATTGCCGACAGCCTCTATATCGGGGGGGACTTTTTGTAAAACGGGCTCAACAACAATTACTGTTGGCAATGAAACCGGCGGTCCATTTACAGGTGCTGCATTCAGCGCATTACCTTCTGGTCTTAGCCTTGATGCCGTAACAGGTGCAATCAACCTCTCTGCTTCAGCAAGCAATACTTACCTGGTATCTTATAATTTTACCGGAGCAAACGGGTGTGCAAATGCTGCAGGCTCCGTAACATCAACCCTTATTATTCAGCCTGAACCTGTTATTACCTTAGCACCGGCTGACGTTAATTTTTGCCCTGAACAATCTGCTGCCATCTTCACAGCTTCAGTTACAGGAGCTACCAATCTTCAATGGCAGGAAAGCCCGGATGGCGGGATAACTTACAACGATATTTCTGCCGGCACCATTGATATTTCAGGACAAAACACTTCCAGCCTTCTTTTAAATAATATCGCATCTAACCTGCAACTTGACGGGTATCGTTACCGCCTTAAAACATCTGCGGTTGCAGCTTGTCCTGTCATTTCTTCTGCAGCAACATTAACCATTCTTAATTTTTGGAAAGGCGGTATTAGCAATGTTTGGAGTAACCCGCTTAACTGGACAGCCAACCAGTTACCGCTGTTATCCTGCGATGATGTGGTAATAACAGCCTCAGGTAATGAATGTATTTTAAGCGATATAACTGCGCCGGTTAACAACATAAGAATATTATCGAATGCTTCACTTACTGTGAATAATACAGGTGTACTTCAAATTGCAAAGGGTATATACCGTAATCCATCAGCCATTTTTAATGTAACCCAGGGAACTGTAGAAATGAATGGCGTTACGCCGCAAACCATCCCTAACCTTGCATTCACTTATAATGCTATTCTCAACTTAAAAATCAGCAATAATGTTTCCCAACTTGGTGAGGATACCGTTACCGGTACATTATCCCTGCCATATTCAGGCAACACATTTTCAACAAATAATTATTTAACACTAAAATCAACAGCAGCAAGAACAGCTAATGTTGCACCCATACCCGTAAATGCTGCAGGCTCTGCCTTAAGTTTTATTACCGGCAATGTGCATATTGAAAGATTTATTCCTTCACACAGGGGTTTCAGGTTTTTATCAGTGCCTATTACTTCTGCCGGTACTCAAACCATAAACCAGGCCTGGCAGGAAGGTGTTGTAAATAGCGTTGCCGATCCTTATAATGATGTTTTACCCGGCTATGGTACGCACATTACAGGGCCAAACGCCGGACCCGCCACCGGGCTCGACACACATCCGCTATCAAACTGGTCGTTACGCACCTACGATAAAACGCTTAATAACTGGTTTGGTGTTAGTAACACCAATACAAGAATAAATGCGCTTCAGGGTTATATGCTGTTCGTAAGAGGTTCACGGTCTACAAATTTATCTATGCTGCTCAATTCGCCGCCAAGCAGTACCACCTTGCGGATCACCGGTCCTCTTAACACCGGAAGAATTATTTATACGCCGCCTGCCGCAGGATTTAACATGATCGGCAACCCTTATGCATCGTCGATAGACATGCGGCAGGTGAGCAGCGCCGATGCAGCCAACAAACAAACGTTTTATATATGGGATCCCTCACTCGATGCTTACTGGGGCGGAGCTTTTCAAACCGTGAATTTAGTGGGAGGGAGATACCGTGTAATTCCCGGTAATACCGGAAGTTACCCCTGCAATGCCAGCGGCATTACATACATGGATACTCTTCGCTCCGGCCAGGCTTTTTTTGTGTATACGGCTACGGCTGCAAACAATACCTACACTTTTAATGAAAGCACAAAAGCTTATGGGCAACATGGCGCAGAAATTTTTGGAAGCACAACAAACCAGGAGCCTGAAGAATTGAAAGCTGATCTTTTTGAAGCAGGCACTGGCGGACCTCTGGTAGATGGAAATACAGTAATGTATGGCGATGATTTTAATAGTGATCTTGATGCTTTTGATGCACCAAAGCTTTCAAACATGACACAGGGCTTTGGCATTACAAGACTTAACCGATCTTATGCTATAGAAAAGAGACAAACTATATTAAAAGAAGATACTATCTTTTATAGGTTCAGAAGTATTAAACCTAATAATTATAGGTTCGTCTTCACGCCTGTAAATCTTTTAAAACCTGGTATGACAGCAACTTTAATGGATGGCTATTTAAAAACACGTACACCTGTAAAACTGGATGATACTACTGTAATTAATTTTTCAATAACTGGTGATGCTGCTTCTGCTTTTAAGGATAGGTTTATGATTGTATTTACAGCACCATCGCCTTTTAGTTTTGTACAAACTAATGCGTTAAAGCGGGGACGACAGGCAGATATAGTTTTCTCAGTAAAAAATGAATACAGAATAAAAAATTACGTTTTGGAAAGATCGGCGACCGGCGTTTCCTACCAGGAGATTGCTTCAATAGAGGCAAAAGACCTGCCCGATGTTGTAAATTATTATTTTACAGATGTTGATCCACTTATCAAAAATTATTACAGGATAAAAGCCCTCGTTGCAAATGATTCGGCTGTGCACAGCCCAGTTATGCCTTTTGAGTTTAATATTGGCAGAGTGAACATAGCCGTTTTTCCAAACCCCATTGTAAACCATACTATAAAAATATATCTACGCCATACACCCGCAGGCTTGTACCAGATAAGGCTTTTCAATAATTCGGGGGTGCTTGTTTATTCAGCACAAAACAATAAAACAAAAGAAGGCCAAACGGTAACTGCCAAATTAAACAGCAATCTGCCTAAGGGCATGTACCAGCTTGAAATTACACGGCCTGACAATAAAAAGGAATGGATAAGCATAATAATATAAGAAGGATTAGGTATGTTTGTAACTACTATCGCTACTCAATGAAAATTCCAAAAAGACTTTTTTTAATTTTCTGCGTGATTTTAATTTGTTGTATCATTTTACCTGGCGTGGCGCATGCACTTCCGCCGGAAGATATTGATCCAACTATTGACCCGTGTGGTGACCCCGACCGTGTTTGCCCTATAGACGGCGGCTTAACCTTCATGATTATTGCCGGTATTGCTTATGGCATAAAAAGAGTTCGCCAACAATTCAATCTTAATTCTACAGGCGATAAACCGGTTAGCATTATGTAAACGCCCGGTTTCATCAGGTGATTGTAGTTTTAATTCTAACCTTTTATAGAAAAATCTGTTCTTTTTAATACTATAAAAACTAAAATGGCGTTTTGGCTACAGAGGTCCGTTTACTAACGAATCAATCCTGTATCCATGATAAAAAACTACGCTCCACGCAGGTTTATACTTATCTGTATAAATGTATTGGTTGGTTTATTGGTATTCTCAAATACATCTTTCGCCCAGGTGCCCATTAGTTATGGCTTTGAAACCCTTGATGCCACCTGGACATACAACTTAAACTCCGGCTCTTCAAATACAAAGACAGGCAAGCAATCCTAATACCGGAACCTATTCAGATAGAATACTTGCAGTAAGCGGAAATAATAATCCTTACTCAGGCTATACCGCCACGTCGCTGCAAACACTTGCAGCCGGTACGTACACTGTAAATGTGTATGCTAAAGTTACCGGCTGCACAGGCACATTAAAAATAGTTAAGTCTGCTACAAACACATACGCTGCAATGAGCGCTATTGTATCAGGTTCAGATTTTGGGAGCACCAATTCTGTGACTACCTCATCTTATACATTATTTACGGCCACCTTCACAGTTACTTCCACCGAAAGTCGTTATATCGGTATAATATTATCAAGTGCCGGCTGCACCGGTTTAGGCGGGGCCGCCGCTACAATGTATATAGATGATATTACTATACAGGGGCCATGTACAACACCTGCATCACAACCAACAGTATTTGTGGCAGGCGCAAGTGGTGCAAGTACGCTTTCTGCAAGTTTTACTCCACCCTTTTCTGTACCACAGGGCTATCTAATTGTAAGAACAACTACTAATACACAACCTTCAAACCCCGTAAGTGGTACAACTTATTCAGTTGGCGCCAGCGCTCTTGGTGGTATAATTGACAATGCAGGGCCTGCTTCTTCATTTACCTCAGCCGGCTTATTACCTTCTACCCAATATTAGTATTGGATATATTCAATGAATAACAATTGTACCGGGGGCCCCTTATACAATACTACTTCGCCTTTAACCGGCACAATGACTACCACTGCCTGCGGCGCCTTAACCACAAGAACATGGATTGGCGTGGGTAATGGCGGAACCGGAACCGATTTTAATACGGCTTCCAACTGGAGCCCGGCAGGTATACCATCAGCATGTGATAATATCAGGATTATTGTTGACGGAAATAATTCAATTAACCTGATCTCAATGTCAGGCAGCGCTACAATAGCCTCCTTGTATTTATTGGCAACTTCTAATAAAAATGTTACGCGGCTTGATGCGGCTGCCAACACTTTAACCATATTAGGCTCAAGTACTTTAGATGCTGATGGCCAGGCAGGCTCGCAATGCCAGATCAGTGTAGGAACGGGAACAGCCTCAGCGGGGACAGTTTTATTTAAAGGCCTTGTAACGGTTAGTAACGGTACTGGCAGCAATACAAATGCTGATGTGATTTTCAGGGGCGTGACAGGGAGCTATGGCCAATTTATTTTTGAAGGAAATCTTAACCTTGCCAGTAGCCATGCGATTACAAGCAGTTCAAATTTTCCTGAAAAATATGTGTTCAGGGGAACCAATCAAACCATCACCTGGAACAGCGCATTTTTTAATATGTCGAATGTTGAAGTTGGAGATGGTATTACGCCCACCACCTTAACTTTTGCAGGCACTCAAAGTTCTGATGTAAACGGAGACGCCTTTCTCGGGGCAGGCGTAACAGTAAAAAACAACAGTACCTTGGATATTGGTACTCTAACGCTTAACCGTTACAGAACAGGCACTGCAGGCGACGCTATAAACCTGCTGAGTGGGGCCACCTTTAAATTGGCGGCAGCTTCAGGCGGGCAAACGGGGAGCAATTATCCAACTAATTTTTTAACCTATAATTTAACGGCGGGTACTGTTGAGTATTATTCGGCAAGCGGCATAAGCCAAACAGTATATGCACCCGTTACTTATGGTAATTTAACCATCACTAATCAAACCGGCTCGGGTAGCTCCGCAAAAAATCTTACAGCAAATTGTATCGGCATAGCAGGTAACCTAACTGTAAATGGCTATAATACTTTCGATCTGCAGACTTTTACTGCAAACCGAACATCGGCAGGTGGCACGTTGTCCTTAGCTTCAAATGCGATTATGAAAGTTGCCGCTTCAACTGGAGGTACTACGGGCAGCAATTTTCCGCTAAACTTTAATACCATAACACTAAATGCCAACAGTACTGTTGATTATTATGGCAGCGTTTCGCAAACGATTTATGCCACGCCTGTTTATGGCCATCTTATCGCCTCAACCAGCAATAATAAAACTGCAGGTGGTAATTTAACCGTAATGGGAAACTTTACCATTAACGGTTCTGCTACTGTTATAGGTGGCACTTATTCCCATACGGTGGCCGGCAATTGGTACAACAACGTGTCTGCAACGGCTTACAATAGCGGAACAAGCACAGTAACCTTCAACGGCACGGCGGCGCAATCTTTAACAGGTACTTCCGGCACAAGATTTTATAATCTCACTATAAATAACACCAGC
>JANLXV010000560.1:0-9061 GCA_031365305.1 Chitinophagaceae bacterium | reverse complement strand
CAACGCTGTTGGAAAAAAATGCCATAGATACTTTTCTCGGTGCAAGAGTAGATGGCATTATGGCCTCGATTGCACTGGAAAGTAAAGACCTTACCCACTTTGCTGAACTCAGGAAAAAAAACGTACCCCTGGTATTTTTTGACCGGGCTGATGACGAGCTGAAAATACCTTCTGTTGAAGTAGATGATTTTAAAGGAGGTTACCTGGCTACTAAACATCTTATAGAAATGGGCTATAAAAGAGTTGCACATATTTCGGGGCCACAACATTTAAAAATCTGCAGTGAAAGATTGAGAGGTTATAAGGCCGCTTTAAATGATAGTGGTATAAAAATAAAACCTGCCTATATTTTTCAGGGTGAACTCGCTCTTGAAACCTGCCGGCAGGCTGCTGACTATTTTTTAAACCTGCCTGTACCCCCTGATGCCGTTTTTGCCGTAGAAGATTTTTCCGCCTTAGGCTTAATAAAAGGCTTAAAGAAAAACGGTATCAATATACCGCAGGATTTTGGGGTGATTGGTTTTGCAAATGAAAATTTTGATGAACACATAACACCAGCGCTGTCTTCTGTGGAACAGCAAACGGTTAAAATGGGCGAAGAAGCTTTTAAGCTGTTGTTGCAGTTGATAAAAACGCAAAACACAGAAACCATTGTTATAGATAAGGTGGTATTAGAACCGGTTTTATGTATCAGGGAATCTTCAAAAAAACCGCAGCCTGTGCCTGTAAAATTTAATAAAAGAAAAACAAACATATATGGAACTTTTCATTTGTAATGATAGCTAATCATAAAATATCAATTTTTTATATTACCCATATTTCACACATCCAATTCGCTTGATTATGAGAAAGAATTACAAAATTTATTTTAAAAACAAAGGACTTACTCAAATCTTTCAATTCACAATTGCAGGTTTTATTTTAATTTTTTCAACCTCTGCTTCCTTTGCAGGAAAAACTTTTAAAGAGGTTCTCGCTAAAACTGTTACAGGTAAAATCATGGATGAAAAAGGAACACCTGTGGCAGGTGCAACCGTACTTGTAAAAGGTACAACCAAAGGTGTTGCTTCAGATCAGACAGGAAATTTTTCAATTGAAGTACCTGATAATAGAGCAGTGCTTTTAATATCGTCTATAGGGTATAAAGCAGAAGAGGTTGCGGTTGGCAATTTATCAGATTTGGTTATTACTTTAATTTCAGATGGCAACCAATTGACCGACGTAGTTGTTGTAGGGTATGGTACTCAAAAGAAAGTTACTGTTACAGGTGCCGTTAGTGCCATAAGAGGCGATAATCTTATAAGGTCTCCGGCGGTTGACCTATCTAATTCCCTTTCAGGCCGAATACCCGGCTTGGTTGTAATTCAACAGAGTGGTGAACCGGGGTACGATGGAGCTACCATAAACATCCGTGGTATCAATACTCTTGGCAATAGTAGTCCGCTTGTGGTAATTGATGGCATTCCGGAGCGTGATGGAGGTATAGGCAGATTAAATCCCAGGGACATAGAAAACATTTCTGTTCTTAAAGATGCTTCAGCAGCTATCTATGGGACTCGGGCCGCCAACGGTGTTATATTGGTTACCACAAAAAGAGGATCATCCGGAAAGCCAAAAATCACTTACGATTTTAACCAGGGCTGGAGCCAACCGGCAAGAATACCGAAAATGTCAAATGCATTTGAATACGCAAGTATTATGAATGAATTGCCGATTTATAAAAGCATACCCGCTGCTGAATGGGCGGCGGCTTCAGCGGCTATAAAGCAAACCGGCACATATATTTCTCCAACTGCAGGCGTAAGCCAGTTAAATGCTAACTATAGCCCGGACGCTGTAAAAAAATATGCTGACGGCAGTGACCCATGGGGTTATCCGAATACCGATTGGTTTAAAGATGCTTTTAAGACATGGTCCCCACAATCCCGGCATAACATCCAGTTAAGCGGGGGGTCTGAAAACTTTAAGTATTTTTCGTCTATCGGATATGTCCACCAGGATGCCTATTACCATGCTTCCGCAACAAAATATCAACAATATAATTTCAGAACTAACCTAACGGCTAAAATAAATAATTACATCTCTACGTCATTGGGTATAATGGTTCGCAGGGAGCAAAGAAGGTTTCCAACTGAAAGTGCCGGATCAATTTTCCGCATGTTGATGAGAGGAAGACCCACTGAACCTGAAGTTTGGCCAAATGGCTTGCCAGGTCCCGATATAGAAAATGGGCAAAACCCTTATGTGATCACAACCAATGCTACAGGCTATAACGATAATCCAAACGATTATGCCCAGGCCAATGGTTCGGTAGACATTACCAACCCCTGGATACAGGGATTGAAGCTTACCTTGTCTGGGGCTGTTGATAAAAATAATGAATCATCAAAAACCTGGCAAACACCCTGGATGTTGTATAGCTGGGATAGAGTAACTTATGAAGCTGATGGCAAAACCCCTAAACTTGTCGGGGCAATAAGATCAAACTTTACTGATCCCAGGCTTTCACAGCGGTATGGTTCGAGACTGAATACTAATTTAAGCGCTCTGCTAAATTATGATCGCAAAATTGGTGCAGATCATGCTATCGGCCTAATGGCTGGCGTTACAAAAGAAGTTTTCAAAGGAGAAGGTTTTACTGCGTTTAGAAGAAATTTTATCTCGCCTGCTGTTGACCAGCTATCTTCAGGCGGAACTACACAAACTGCCGAAGGCGGTGCCTATGAGCGCCCACGTATAGGTTATTATGGCAGGGCTCAATATAATTTTCAGGAAAAATATTTGGTTGAATTTATTGGCAGGTACGATGGCTCTTACATATTCCCCGGTGCTAAACGCTTCGGCTTTTTCCCTGGTGTGTTAATGGGCTGGAACATGACTAAAGAAAATTTCTTTCACGTGAATAACGTTGATTTTTTAAAGTTGCGTGCGTCTTATGGCAAGATGGGCAACGACCAGGTATTCTATAATGGAAGGTTGCAGGAGTATGCTTTTCTTTCCCTGTTTGGCTTCGGACGTTACCCAATAGGTAATGAAGTTGTAACTACTCTTACGGAAGGAACTGTCCCTAATCCAAACTTTACATGGGAGACCGCCAATAATTATAATGTCGGTATTGATGGCACCTTTTTCAAAAAATTTGACGTTACTCTTGAATATTTCTACAACAAAAGAACTCAAATCTTAATTCCACCAGCTGGTGGCACGCCTGAATCTTCAGGTATCAGCGATATCTTACCTCCATTTAACGCAGGAAGGGTAGATAATAAAGGATTTGAATTTACTTTGGCATATAATACTAATGTAACGAGAGAACTCCAATTAAGAGCTGGTATAAATGGAGGGTATGCAAAAAATAAAGTTGTATTCATGAGCGAAATTCCGGGTGCTCCGGATTACCAAAGACAGGAAGGCAAATCATTAGGAGCCTACCTTGTTTATAAATCTGCCGGGGTGTTTAAGGATATAGCTGAAATCAGTAAAAATACTATTGACTACAGCGGTGTTACCGGTAAACTTATCCCAGGCGACATGAAATTTGAAGATGTAAATGGAGATGGTAAAATAAATGGTGATGACCAGGTTAGGCTGGATAAAAATATCACACCAACCTTAAATTTCGGTGCCACAATAGACTTGCGTTATAAAGGGTTTGATCTTAATATTCTTTTCCAGGGAGCTACCGGGGCTGCATTGCGGATACAAACTGAATCAGGAGACATTGGTAACTTCTTAAAATATTCTTATGACAACCGCTGGTCAATTGATAACCCCAGCAGCGAACATCCAAGGCTTGCAAGCCGCGGTGATACATATTTCACAGGTGGTAATTATGGTAATAACACATATTATCTTTTCAGTAAGAATTATATTCGCTTAAAGAATGTTGAATTGGGGTATAACGTTGCAGGTAAGTCTATATCAAAATTTGGTCTAAGCAACATAAGGCTGTTTGTAAATGGATTAAATCTCCTTACAATAGATAAAATGAAAGTATATGATCCTGAAGCCAATGTACAAAGCGGTGTAAACTATCCACAATCCAGGGTGATAAATGCTGGTTTTAGTGTAACTTTTTAAATTCTTTTAATTATGAAAAAAGTAAAAATTTTAATTACTACCTCCATGTTGTGTGTGGTATTATTGCTATCCTGCAAACATGATTTCCTTAACGTCACACCTTCAGACCAGATTGCCAGCGAGCTGATTTGGAACGATGGCGGTCTTGCAGAAGCTTTTATATTTAATGTATATTCCTTTTTGGGCTATGGCGGCTTTGAAGAGCAGGCTTTGGCTTCGTTAACTGACGAGGCGATGTTTACCCACGCAGGTAGAAACATCAATACATTTACAGAAGGTTCAGAAACTCCGTCAAACTTAGGTTGGATAAGTCCTACCTATGCTTGGGGGCGAATGTATAAAGGGATTCGGGAAGCTAATATTGGAATTGAAAAATTGCCAACGGCGACATTTACAAATACTGTTTTAAAAGATAAATTACTAGGCGAAGCGTATTTTCTTCGTGCTTATTATTATCAGCAATTACTTAGATTTTATGGTGGTGTACCTATTATCACAAAATCTTATGGGCTTAGCGAAGATTATACTATTGCCCGCAATACTTACGCAGAGTGTGTAGATTTTATTGTTGCAGATTTGGATAAGGCTGTTACCCTTCTTGATGGTAAAAGCACTACACCTGGCCGTACTTCAAAAATTGCGGCTATGGCTTTAAAAGCTCGTGTGCTCCTGTATGCAGCAAGCGATCTTCATGATGGCCCAACTGCAAAGGCAAAATCACCGGCACTTTCCGCCTACTCCAATATCGAAACAATAGCGTATGCTTCCGGAGATCGCTTAGCCCGTTGGCAGGCCGCCAAAGCTGCTGCAAAAGCAGTTATGGATGAAGGCCAGGGTTATAAGCTAGACTTAGCTGCTCCTGTTTCAGCCGAGGAAGGGAAAATGAACTATATGTCCATTAGTCTGGGTGGCGAAAGCTCTGTAGGTGATGCGGCGGCTACCACGGAATTACTTTTTCAAAGGTCTCATACCGCGTTGTATACCCAGGAAGATAACTGGCCTTTAGGTGGTATACATTATGGTATAAATAACGGGCCAAATGGTTACCACAACTGGGCAGGCAATACACCTATACAGCAGTTGGTAGATGATTATGAAATGATGGACGGTACTAAATTCAGTTGGGATGATCCTATTGAAAAAGCTGATCCTTATACAAATCGTGACCCAAGATTCTACGCTACAGTATTGTATGACGGTGCTGACTGGAAGCCACGGCCTGCAGATGTAACTGGTAAAGATCCGGCAAATCAAATTCAAACTGGTTATTACGATGCTGGAAACGGGGTAGTAAAAAATGGTATCGACACAAGGGAGTCAGAGGTTGAGAATTGGAATGGTAGCAGAACACATTATTATACCAGAAAATTTATTGATCCTAATCCGGCCCTTGCAGATAACCAGTCTAATGCGCAAGTTATTCCGTGGCCTTTTATTCGGTATACAGAGGCGGTACTCAATTACATAGAAGCTTCTATAGAAACCGGAGATGAAATTGAAGCCAGGAACTGGTTAAATAAGATCAGGTTTAGAGCAGGTATGCCGGCAATTGTTGATGCTGGTGCAGCTTTGGTTGCCCGTTACAGAAATGAACGGCGGATAGAGCTTGCTTACGAAGAACATCGTTATCACGATGCCCGTCGCTGGATGATTCCTGAGCAAACTGTTGGCAGGGGAATTAAAGCCATTAAAGTAACGGCGACTTTAAAGCCTGGCAAAACGGCATTAGTGCCATATAGGTTTGATAAATCTGTTTATAATTACACTTATGTATCCGTTGACAATACAGAAAACGAAACCCGTAAATGGGATGATAAAATGTATTTTAGGCCTATTGCCCGTGACGAAATAAATAGAAATGATAAACTGGTTCAAAACCCAGGTTACTAAATTTTAATGCTTCTCATTTAAAAAATCTATCCTTTAACCGGGGATAGATTTTTTACTTATACCAATCACCGGAAATTTATAAGCCCTCCTATTTGGTTTATTAAGATGACTACGTGTAAAACTCATTTCATTTTTTTTATAGCCACATTCATTTGTGTTAATAGCTGCACCAATAAAACAAGTGAGCATGTTATTAAAACAAATAATCACCTGTTTACACTCCTTTCGCCTGAAGAAACACAAATCAATTTTCAGAATACATTAAGTGAAGGATTGAACACTAACATCCTGATGTATGAATATTTTTATAACGGTGGCGGAATTGCATCAGGAGATTTTAATAATGATGGTTTCGTTGATCTTTATTTCACTTCTAATATGAGTGATAACAAATTTTATCTCAACAAAGGCAACATGCACTTTCAGGATGTGACGACAGCCTCAAATGCAGCAGGCAGGCCTGGCCCGTGGAAAACCGGTGTAAATGCAGTTGATATTAATGCAGATGGAAAACTTGATATTTATCTTTGTTATTCCGGTGCTTTACCACCGCAGAAAAGAGCGAACCAGCTTTTTATAAATAAAGGAAATAACGCTGAAGGTATTCCGGTTTTCGAAGACCATGCCCAGGCCTATGGTTTGGCAAGTACGGGATTTAGCAACCAATCTTATTTTTTTGATTATGATAAAGACGGATACCTTGATATGTTACTCCTGAATCATAATCCTAAAAATTTACCGCTTTTAAATGAGAAGGGTACGGCAGATCTTTTTAAAACTGATAACCCTGAAAAAGGCCTCAGATTATATAAACAAACAAATGGCATTTTTAAGGATGTAACCATAAGCTCAGGCATTAATGGCTCTGAGCTTAGCTATGGATTAGGCCTGGGCATTTCAGATTTTAATAATGATGGCTGGCCAGATTTTTACGTTTCTAACGATTATGCGGTGCCGGATTATCTCTACATAAATAATATGAACGGCACATTTGTAAATAGGCTGCAAACAAGCATGGGGCACACCAGCCAGTTTTCTATGGGTAATGACGTTGCTGACATTAACAATGATGGCCTTACCGATATTTTTACGCTTGACATGTTACCCGAAGACAACCATAGGCAGAAACTTTTGCTGACACCGGATAATTATTCAAAATTTAACTTAAATGTGCGCAGTGGTTTTTATTACCAATATATGCGTAACATGCTGCAGTTAAATAATGGACAAACACCCTCTCCACCCCGTGGAAAGGATGTTACTTTTAGTGAAACCGGGCAGTTGTCCGGCATATCCAATACAGACTGGAGCTGGGCCGCCCTGTTTGCTGACTACGATAATGACGGCTGGAAAGATCTCTACGTAACAAATGGTTATTTAAGAGATTATACAAACCTCGATTTTATCAATTACATGAATGAGTATGTACAGCAAAAAGGTCGCTTGCAGCGGGAAGATGTAATGACCATTATAAAAGATATGCCGGCATCAAATGTGATAAATTATATCTTCCAAAATCAACATGGCAGTGTATTTAAAAAGATGGATAAGGATTGGGGTATCAACGAGCCGTCCAATAGTAATGGTGCTGTTTATGCCGACCTTGACAATGATGGTGATCTTGATATTGTTGTAAATAATATTAATCAGTCGGCCTTTGTTTATCAGAACGAATCTCAACATCTAACTACGAATCATTACCTGCAGGTTCGTCTTTTGGGTGAAGGTGGTAACACGCAGGGGTTAGGTTCTAAAATTAAATTATATAACTCAGGCCAAATACAAATTTTGGAGCAAAATCCTGCAAGAGGTTACCTGTCCAATGTATCATTTGCTTTGCATTTTGGCTTGGGAAATATTGATAAAGCAGATTCACTTATAATAACCTGGAACAGTGGTAAAATCCAGAAGCTTTATAATATTAACGCCAATCAGCTTCTTACTCTTAAAGAAACAGATGCCGTTAGCATTGTGTATCCGGGGCAGCAAGTTCAACACTGGTTCACGCAGATTCAATCTCCTGTTAATTATACAGGTAGCGATACAACGATAAACGACTTCAACAGGCAACCGCTGCTTATCAGCCAATGCTCTTACCACGGCCCATGCATGCAAAAGTTTGATTTAAATAAAGATGGACTGGAAGACGTAATTATCGGGGGTACAGCCGGGCACGCAGCCTCAATATTTATGCAGCAGCCCAACGGCTCGTTCTCAAAAAAACTTATTCCCGCTTTTGAAAAAGATAAGGCATGTGATGATGGCGATATCGCAATTTTTGATGCCAACGGCGATGGGCATCCTGATATTTATATCGCAAGCTATGGCTACAGCAATATGATGGCAGACGATAGTTTGTTGCAGGACCGCTTTTACATAAACAACGGTAAAAATGACTTTTACAAAAGCAATGGCTTACCTAAAATAAATGGCAGCAAAAGCTGCGTAAAAGCAGAAGACATAAATAACGACGGTTCACCAGATATTTTTGTTGGCGGCAGAGTGGTGCCTGGCCGTTATCCCGAAACACCTGAAAGTTATTTATTGATCAACGACGGCAAAGGAAATTTTTCTGATCAAACCAAAACCATTTGCCCTGAAATTTCTAAGGCAGGCATGGTTACGGATGCTCTTTGGGTTGATCTGGATCTTGATAAAAAAAATGAATTGGTAATAGTTGGCGAATGGATGCCAATAACTGTTTTTAAAAATGACCATGGAAAATTAGTAAATGTAACTGCCCGGTACTTTGATAAGCCGTATAGTGGTTGGTGGAATACTATAGAGGCCGGCGACTTTAATTCAGATAATAAGCCTGATCTTATTGTTGGAAATATGGGGCTTAATACACAATTTAAAGCATCTGAAAAAGAACCTTTGGACATGTATTATAAAGACTTTGATGGCAATGGCTCTGTTGACCCGGTCTTTAGTTTTTATATCAGGGATACTGCTTATCCTTATATAACGAGAGATGAATTAGTGAGCCAGCTACCTTTTATGCGCAAGCGTTTTTCTGATTTTAAAAGCTATGCAGATATAACCACCAATACACTCTTTCAAAATGATGAATTGCAACAGGCAGGCCACC
>JANLXV010000042.1:0-3889 GCA_031365305.1 Chitinophagaceae bacterium | reverse complement strand
CAGGCGTGCTCCTTCAACCACTCGGACAACTCTCCAAAAAACCGGCTGCAAATGTACAGGGAAATTAATAAGTAACGTATTGCTATAAGACCTAACACGCCTGACCAATTGGTGAATGTAAAATGCACGGCATTTTATTGCAGCAATTTTGGCAGCCTGTAATACATTGCAGCCTGTTATGGAAGAAGCTAAAAACCGGCAGGAACGATTGAAAGGCATTGGCTTTGCCGTAATAGCTACACTTTTATGGTCATTAAATTATATCATCGCCAGGGGCGTGTATAAATCTATCGGGCCGGTTTCATTAGCCTTTTTCCGTTGGGGTACAGCTACAATTATTCTTTGTCCGTTTGCATTAAAAGCCTTTAAAAATGATTGGCCGGTTATCCGCCGGCATATAAAGCGGATTGCGCTTACGGCATTTTTTGGCGTTACATTATTCAACACTTTTATTTATGTTGCCGGCCATTTTACAACCGCTATTAACCTGGCTATTATTGGTACCACTGCGGCGCCTGTATTTGTTTTGATCATCGCCGGGCTTATGTTAAACATTGCCATTACACGTTTGCAGATCATTGGCACCGCATTGTGTTTTATTGGCATCCTCGTATTGATAAGCAATGGGAGCTGGCAAGCATTGTTGCAATTCAGGTTTAGTGCCGGTGACCTGTGGGTACTTGGCGCATCACTTGCTTTTGCGATATACACCTTAATGATAAGACAAAAGCCGGCGGCTCTCTCTAATCGTTCATTCTTATTTGCACTTTTTCTTGCAGGCACAATATTATTGTTGCCTGCATTTATCATAGAGCAGGTCATTGCACCGCCCATAAAATTTTCACCAAAAATGCTGTTGATATTTCTGTATCTCGGCGCTGGTCCTTCTGTTATATCGTTTCTTTGCTGGAACCTGGCTATTGCAAGATTGGGCAGTCCATCTACGGCCATTTTTGGCAATCTCATCACAGCCTTCAGCACGGTAGAAGCTATCCTGATTCTTCAGGAAAAATTTACTGTTTTTACAGCGGTAAGTTTATTAATTATTTTTTGTGGAGTGCTTATTGCCAATGCAGCCGTTTTATTTAAACGCCTTGCAAAATAATGTCAAATACTTTTCGTAAAATGATATATAGCTAAATTAATTAGTATTTTTATACTAAATATTGCTAACCGATGAGTGACCGCATTTTAGAAAAGCTTTCTATACTTGCAGATGCAGCTAAATATGATGTATCGTGCAGCAGCAGTGGCAGCAAAAGAAAAAACGAACATAAAGGTTTGGGCAATGCCAGCAATGGTATTTGTCATGCTTACACAGAAGATGGCCGCTGCGTATCGTTGTTAAAAATCCTCCTGACCAATCATTGTATTTTTGATTGCGCCTATTGTGTGAGCCGCAAGAGTAACGATATTAAGCGTGCAGCCTTTACTGTGCAGGAAGTTGTAGATCTTACCATTAATTTTTATCGTCGCAATTACATTGAAGGTTTATTCTTAAGCTCCGGTATTTTTACAGATGCAGATTTCACCATGGAGCGATTGGTGCGTATTGTAAAAAAGTTAAGGCTCGAACATAACTTTCATGGATATATACATTTAAAAGCCATACCCGGTGCCAATGATGAATTATTGCATGAGGCCGGCCTGTATGCAGACCGCCTGAGTATAAATGTAGAAATGCCAACAGAAGAAAGCCTGAAGTTGCTGGCGCCTGATAAAAATCGTAAAGACATGATTAAGCCCATGGCTTATTTAAAAAATGCCATCATAGAAAACCGGGCTGATAAAAAGACCATAACCAACACGCCCCTGTTTGCACCGGCAGGGCAAAGCACACAAATGGTGATTGGCGCCACGCCTGAGAGCGATATGCAAATATTATTGATGTCAAATCAATTTTATAAACAGATGAATTTAAAGCGGGTGTATTACTCGGGCTATGTACCGATAAGTAACGATAATCGTTTACCTGCCATTGGTACGCCTGTGCCAATGATAAGAGAGAATCGCCTTTACCAGGCTGATTGGCTAATGCGGTTTTACGGTTTTAAGGTAGGAGAGATTGTAAATCCTGATCATCCGCATCTGGATATGGACATTGATCCGAAGCTGAGTTGGGCCTTAAGAAACCTGGACATATTTCCGGTTGATGTTAACAAAGCCGATCTTAAACTCATTATGCGAGTACCAGGTATTGGTGTCACATCTGCAAATAAAATAGTCTCGGCAAGAAAATTTTCAAAACTCAACTGGGATCATCTTAAAAAGATTGGCATTTCTATTAACAAGGCCAAATTTTTTATCACCTGCAGCAGCAGAGTTTTTGAAAAGAAAGACTGGTTGCCATCGCAGTTAAAAGATAAGATCATCTCTCTTGGTACCAGTAAATACAAACCCAATTTCACGCCACAGCTTAATCTGTTTTGATGGAGAACATTATTTACGATGCTACCTTTCATGGATTGCTTACAGCCATATTTGAAGTGTACGATCATAAGTTTACGCAGGTAAATATTTGTACTGAAAACCAGGTACAGCCGGGGTTTTTCGGCTGTGAGTATATGATAGAAACCGATGTTAAAAAAAGTGAAAGAGTGTGGCTCGGCTTAAAAAATAAATTATCCTCAATAGCTCAAAAGCAATTGTATCATACATTTTTATCTGAAGAAAAAAATATTGAGAATTACATTTTACGTTATGTGCAATATGCATTTTCGGGCAAGCCCGGTGTAGAACATAATTATAGTCATCCTGATGTTTTAAAGATTGTACAAACAGATAAAAAAGTACGGCGTGAAAAGCACCGGATGGAAGCATTTATCCGTTTCCAGTTAACAAAAGACAATTTATACTATGCTATATCTCAGCCCGATTTTAATGTATTACCCTTAATTGAAAAGCATTTTAAAAATCGCTATGCAGACCAAAGATGGATGATATATGATGCGGTTAGAAAGTATGGTATTTATTATGATCTTAATAAAGTAGAACGCGTTGAAATTACATTTAGTGAAAATGCTAATAAGGGTGTGGATATTTCTGGTATATATGATGATCACGAAGAATTGTACCAGGCTTTATGGCAACAATATTTCAAGAGTGTAAACATTCCAGCAAGAAAAAATACAAAGTTGCATATTCAACACATGCCGAAACGTTACTGGAAATTTTTGATTGAAAAGCAGCCCGCTGATTGGTAATTCATACCCCAGGGTTGCCTTTTAAAGGATATAAATAGCCTTCTCTTTTTAATATTTCTCTAATTTTTTTCCTGGTATTCCATAGCCTGCCCAGCATACCGCCTGCACCAACGCTTAAACTAAAAGCCGTTAAAGCATAGCCTGTAAACCAATGGCTAAATATCCAATGCCGTGTAAGCGCAAAAATGATATACACTATAAGTATGGCAATACCTATATGATCCATTTTAGTGACGGCTTTCGTTGTACCGGCATCCCAGCTTATAATATGCATGCGCCGGCTTACAAGGTTACCTATGACGTAGCCAAGACCAAACCCAGCTATAGCAAGGTAAGCTGCTATATAGTTATGCGAAATTTCGTAAATAAGAATACCGAGTATGATCAGGAAAATAATGGCAAGCCGGCGTAAACGAAATAAGAGTTTACGATGTACAAATTTTGAAACACCTTTTCTTTTGCTGAGTGGCATAGCATCATCAAAATTAAAAATGTATATAAATGGATGTGCATTTGCCTTGTTCTGAATATACGTGTATATTCACTTTGTGCTGCATCATAATTTGTTTGCAAAGGCTTAGGCCAATGCCACTGCCTGTTTTTTTGGTAGTAAAGAAAGGCACAAAAACTTTATCAAGCATTTCAGGCGTCATGCCGCTGCCGTTATCTGCAACTTTTATAATAAC
>JANLXV010000021.1:0-6330 GCA_031365305.1 Chitinophagaceae bacterium | reverse complement strand
CATTGGTATCGGCAACAAAGGTTTTCCATTTGATAATTAAGTCAGAATTCTCCGCCCGGTTTACATCAGATGCGTGCCAGGGATTGGTGAAGGAGAAGGTATGTAAGGTGTCAATATTATAAGCAACGCTGAAAGATACATTGGCGGAAGGGATTGAATATCCCGTAACTTTTACCTGGTAAGTGCCTGCAGCAGGTAATGATATGCTAACCTGTTCTGCCGTATTTAACGAATCTCTTTTTCTTATGGCAGTTTTTTCTAACGAATCAGCAACAGGCGAGGCATTCAACACCCACGGCTGATAAACTACCCCGCTATTCATATCCGTAACTTCCAGGTCAACATCGTTAATCAACGCTTTGTCATTATTCACAGTTGAAACACTATCCGTCCAGGTCAGTGTTACTTTTAATTGTGCGGCATTGGCAGGCACTGTTATATCTTTTAACCACATCCCGTTTTGCGATACGTCGCCACCATCATATTTTTTTTGTTGAAGGGCTTTTACAGCTTCGTAGCTGTTTAGCGAACCATAGCCGGTTTTGTAATCAATACCTGTTGTATATATATCGTTTGCGGTGTTATACAAAAGAGCTTTAACAAGAGAAGCCTGTGGAAGCGCCTGATGATTACTATCTGCAAAAACCTGTTGCAACACTGCAACTGTTCCGCTTACTACCGCTGCAGCATCAGAGGTTCCATTTGGGCCAAGCGCCGATAACTGTGGCGCTAACCTGCCATCGTACAACGGGCCGGCAGAGCTTTCTGTTGCAATGTTTCCTGAACCGTCAATGGCGCCAACAGTGATAATATTTTTAGCCATTTTAAAATTACCGGTAATGTTAGCGTAGTTCGGAATGTTGGCATATTGGCCTTCTGTGGCAAAGGATAAGCCCTGGTTGCCGGCGGAAAATACATGAACAAAATTTTTATCCTGCGAGGTATGCAGGTCATAGCTCACGGCTTCTGCACCATAAAATTGTTGAACAATAGTTCCATAAGAATGATTTTGTACAGTTACTTTATTCTCATTCAATATAGTACTGTCATCAGCAAACAGGTTATCAAATGAGCTTGAGAAAAATTGGCAGGCATTGGCCACTCCTCTTCCATCGTAAAAGCTATTACCTGCGCCGCCGATGATAGAAGCCATAACAGTAGCATGCAGAGTTATTGATGATGCAGCTACAGAAGATGGCAATACCCGTTTATAAATGTCCAGGTCATTTTCATCCACGTTTTGTTCTTTAACACCCGTTACAATATCCTTTCCATTTGCAGCCGGAATTTTATAATCCAAAGCATTTATACCATGAAAGCTCCTGTTATAACCTATTATGCCTACCTCGGTTTTAGGCTTTAAATATTCATCAATAAAGATGATCTCATTTAAAGGCAGCAGGTGATCTTTTAAAAATTTTGCTTTGGCTTTTACTATAACAGATTGCGATGGCTTATTGATATTTAGTATGACAATGTCTTTGTAATTAAGGGCCAGTCTCAATAAAAGAGAATCAATAGATAAGCCTGTTAGAATAAATTTTTGAAATCCATTATTGTTTTTTCCGGCCAGCTTTTTTTCAAGTGCCGGCGATAATTTCCACGAATTGTTGGCAGCAGCAATTTTAACTTTAGCGTTTAAATAGTCAAATTCATTTTTGTTTATATCTACTATAGCAGTTCTTTCATCAATTTTCCTGACGACCTTAAAACGCCTGGCAAGGCTATTAGTCCATTGAACAATATAATAAGGCCTTGCAGCTATGTATTGGTTTGAGGATATACCGGCATGTTTATAAAAAATACTGTCGCTATGCAACTGTTTATTTAGCTGAGCAATGACCTGGTGCTGAGTAAAGAGCAGAAAAACGAAAATGCATCCTGTAAGATATTTTGTAAAAAAACGGCGTTTCGACATGAAGGCTGCAGGAGGATGAACATCAAAAATACTGATAAGTAAAAGCTTAAAGTGATATAACCCCTATTAAAAAAAAATCCCTTCCTGTTTAGGAAAGGGATTTGTAAATACGGCAATTAATATCTTAATAAACGTAGTTTAATGCAATAACATCATCACCACTAAATACAGGGCTGCCATTTGTGCAAGCCATCATCCATGAATTATAGCTACCGCTAACATTAGTTGGGGTTCCCGGAATATGCACCGCACCGATAGTGCCTGCTGATTCACCAGCACCTGGGCCGCAACTTGCTCTTCTCTTATAGTCAGTATGCCTGAAGCCAATGCAATGGCCCATTTCATGCGCAATAACTTCATCAGCTTTATCAACGCTGTTGATGTACGTTGTAGCGCAACTGCTGTTGCTTAAAGTAAAGCCCGGTGATGGGTTACCGTTAGCATCAGGAAATCCGGATGCACGGCCAAGAATACAACCACCGCCTGATGTACCCAAATCTGCTGCGGTAATAACAATATCTCCCCCTGTACTTACTCTCTGAAAATTAATGGTAAGCCCATAGCCATTATACCTGGCAAGCGCATTATCTAAAGCAGTAGAGTAATAAGCAGGAAAACCACTGGTTAATCTTACAGTAATTGTTCTGGAAGCGCCCAGTTCGCTTACAACATTATAAGTGCGGTAATGCTCTTCATCAGCAACAATAAAATTTTTTGTTGGCTTAGCGCCAGACATTTCCTGCAGTTGGGCTGTGCTTAACAAAATATCATTTTCAATGAGATAACCGCCTGCAGTTTTTTCTGCCCAATTGCTGTTAAAGCCTGCCGCTGCTACTAATGTTTTTTCATCCTGCGTTAAACCGTTAGCAGTAACTTCTGTAAGGGAATTTTTTTGACAGCTTGTTGCTAGCGTGACTAACATGATAATTAAAGCCGGATAGATAATGCTTTTCATTCGTTTTTTTATTTAGGTTAGAAAAAAATTGACTGACGAATTTAGTCATATTTTTCATCGCATTGAATCCTCGGAAAACAATTTTATCCCCATAAATTTCCCGATAATTACGCTACGTGGCTAACAGCGGATTTAAGTTAACCTAATCAATCCGGGTTATATTTTTTAAAGTCGTCGGTATAGGCAATGCCAGATTCATCGTCAACGGAATAACTTAAAAGATCCAGGTTAGTTATGCCGGGATCATGGCTGTTATGATCTGTCCATAATAATTTGGCGACAATACCGCCAGCCACGGCCAGCAAAAAAATACCCGTAGCTATCTGTGTTTTACTATACTTTCTCTTTGTTTTGATTTGTTTAATCATCTTTATTTATTTAAGTAAAATGTTATATAAACCTAAGGTATAAAAGTTCCCGCCTTTATTAAATTGCCGGGATCAAAAATGATCATGTAATCAATTGTATTTTTGAAAAATGATTACCCTGTCAAACGACCAATTATCAGTAAAGATTTCGGACAAAGGCGCAGAACTTCAAAGCCTTTATTATAGTGGAATTGAATACATCTGGCAGGCTTTGCCTGAGTGGACAAAACATTCGCCTGTGTTGTTCCCCATAGTTGGGGAATTGAAAAACGGCACCTACACTTTTGAAGGCGAGACATATAAGTTAGCCCGCCATGGCTTTGCAAGAGATAAGATATTTCACGCTTCACAAACAGCAGCAAACAGTGCAGTTTTTACCCTTACAAGTGATGAAAGCACATTAGCCGTTTACCCTTTTGCTTTTGTTTTTAAATTAGAATATAAACTTGATGGCAATACATTGGCCTGTTCTTATATTGTTGAAAATACAGGTAACAGCACTATGTACTTTTCTGTTGGCGGGCATCCGGCCTTTAATTTACCGCTGCAACCACAATTAAATTATAGCGATTACTATCTGCAATTTGATAATGATGATAACCTTGAGCGGTATGTACTACATGACGGTTTAACCGGCACCGACACTGAAACTATTCAATTGAATAAGGGCTTATTGCCACTTTCTCCTTCCCTGTTTTATGCAGATGCGATCGTATTAAAAGATATGCGTAGTAATCAAATTGATCTCAGGAGTTTAAAGGATGAACATGGACTGACCTTTACTTTAGAGGACTTTCCCTATTTTGGAATTTGGGCTGCAAAAGATGCACCTTTTGTTTGTCTTGAACCCTGGTGTGGTATAGCAGACAACCTTGTACATGATCAGCAACTCATCCATAAAGAAGGCATCAACAAACTGGATGCAGGTGAAAGCTGGCAAAGAACCTGGAGTGTTGACGTATTTTAATTGGCACTTACTAATAAAAAAATATCGCCCCATGCATTTTGCCTGGGGCGATATGATAGTCTGTTATTCCTGGCATTACAAGACTTATATCTCAGTAAGTAAAACCAGCGCATCTGCCACATAACCGATTATTAGCAGCAACACGAATGCTGTTATTTTTCTTTTGCATCTTCATTGCCAATATCTCTTATGCAAACCCATTTGCCAGCTTGTTTTTCCCAGATGGCCATATACTTGCCGGTTGATGTTACCTTACCGGTGGAGTCTTTTCTTGTTGTTTTACCAACCTCGGTAGCGTAGTTGCCTTCACCGTAAGCATCCATTACATCGTAGGAAAGCGTAGCGCCTTTAGGTCGCTTTGCCATAGCCGCTTCTACATCTTTTTTTATGGCGGCATTGCCCACTAACATCGGCTGGTTGTTTGCCAAGCTCACCGCATCATCTGCATAAAAAGCCGCAACTGCATTCACGTCACGGGCATTGTCCGCATTAGACCATGCCGTTTCCTGTTCCTGGATTTCCGCTTTCAATTTTGCCGGATCTGCAGTGGTTGCTGTCATGGTCTGCATAGTGTCGGATTTTGCATCCGGTGTTTTATCGTCCGTGGATTGATTACATCCAATGGTGAAGAAAAACCCAACACAAACCGTTGCACATTTGAAAAGAGTCAATTGTTTCATTTTTTTGATTTATCAGTGAGTAAAAAGTAACTGTGCTAATTATGAAATAACAGAGGTTACCGCTAAATCGGTTTAATTAATCCAGGCTAAGCCATCAATTTTCCTGTAAGGCTTTTTGAAAAAATCATTCAATTTACTCTTGGTCTGTAAACATCAATTTCAACAAATTTTATAGGGTTAGTCCCAATGTTTTTAGCAGAATCTGTTATAGGGCCACTTAACCATCCAGTGCCTGTCGGCAAAACGCCTTGCTCCGTTTTAGCACCTTTCGTCGTCAATTCAAATTTGCCTCCCTGAAGAAAATATGTGGCATGATCGGGATGAGCATGTAATGCAATTGATGCCCCTGGTTTTATAACACACTCAAACATTTTTATGTTAAGTGTATCCTGAAATAATTTACAGGATGTTCCGCCAATTGTGAAAGGATCAAGCGAAGGATCGTAACCCGGCATGGACGAAGCGCCGCTGCCCAATGGCCGGTAAATATCTGTTACAAGCAGCTTTACTGTGGTGCTGCCAATGTTTTTGCCGGCGTCGGACAGTGCACCGCTTATAAAGCCGGTACCGCTTTTTAAATCCATGATCTGCCTGCCGGTTCCCTTAAAAGTTACTGCCAGCCTGCCGCCCTGCAGTACATACACTGCATGATCAGGATGCGAATGTAATTCTGCTGAATCGCCTGGCTTTAGCGTAAACTCATACATTTTCATATTCAAAGTATCCCCAAGCTTTTTAGAAAATTTTGCGCCTACTGTTAACGGTTCCATTGCAGGATCGTAAACAGGCATAGAAGAAGCGGCACTGACAAATGGTGTGTCCGTATTCGTAACAACTGAGGTTGTATCCGTTTTATTTTTTTCAGATGTGGTTGAAGAGTCATTGCAGCCAACCAGGAATAACAGTGAAATAAAAACACAAAAGCATGAGCTGTTTTTAATTTGTTGCATGATTAAATGTTTAAGCGTGAAAGATTATCCGGTGGCAGGCAGGAGTAAGTAACCGTTACATATTTACAACATGTTTTGAAGTTTTGCAAATAAACGGGTGCATAAAATGAATATGCTTAAACTGCTAAACAAGCAAAGACTGACGGAAAGAATAGAACTACACTACTTAAATATAAATAGCTAAGGCGAAAACTTTCAATGCCTGTTTATGAAGCATTTATCATTGACTTTACTTTTTCTTCATTGCTTCAGCAATGGCTTTCTCTGCCAGCGGCTCCATTATTTTATAGCCATCAAGGTTTGGATGCACGCCATCACCCGATAATTTCAATGGCAGTCCGTTACGATCGTCTTTCATTGCAGTAAAGTAATCCAGGTAAACAATGTTATTTTTTGCAGCATAAGCCTTCAGCATTTCATTCAGCTTAACCACTTTTGGTGCAGGCTCCAAACCAGGGCGCCAGGGAAAATCGAAAGCAGGTAACACAGATG
>JANLXV010000016.1:0-4225 GCA_031365305.1 Chitinophagaceae bacterium | reverse complement strand
ATCTGGGTGCCTTCGGGCAATAAAACAAAACCGCAGGCAGCCACGCAATATGCCCTTGGCCTCTTTAAAAATTTTAAAGACAACACCATTGAAACCAGCATTGAAGTGTATTTTAAGAACATGCAAAACCAGGTTTTATTTGGTGAAGGAAAACAATTGAGACTGAATGCAAACCTGGACAGCTTGCTGGTGTATGGCAAAGGAAAAAGTTACGGCGCTGAATTTTTTGTAAAGAAGAATACAGGAAAAGTTACCGGCTGGATATCTTACACACTTTCAAAAACCACTCAAAAATTTAATGACCTTAACTATGGAAAACCATTTCCTTTTAAATACGACAGGCGGCACGTATTATCAATAACAGGCAGCTATCATTTAAATAAAAGATGGACGCTAAGCTCAGTCTTCACCTATTCCAGCGGCGCAACTTTTACAGTGCCTACCGGCAGAATAAACACACAAAATTCAGGCTCCATATTCGAAGGAAACTATTATGTATATGAAGGAAGAAATAATTATCGCATGGCGCCCTATCACAGGTTAGATTTGGCTGCATCTAATAAAAAGACCGTAAGATTATTTAAGAAAGCTTATGAACGGGAATGGGTTTTTAGCGTGTACAATGCCTATAGCCGGCAGAATCCTTACTTCATTTATTTTAAAATAGATGCCTTAACCAATAAGCCACTGGCAAAGCAGGTGTCGTTGTTGCCAATCATTCCAGGCATATCATTCAACTTTAAATTTTAAAGATGAAGACCTCTAAAATTTTATCAATAATTTTTGCAAGTCTTTTTTTTACATCCTGCAAAAAAGATATCACCATACACTTTCCTGCAGAGCATACCAGCAAAGTTTTTATTGAGGGCATGTTGTATCCCGGGCAAATACCCAAAATCTTCATAAGCAAAAGCAATCCTTTTTTTTCCAAAGATGTAACACCACAGGAAGTTTTTGCCAGGGGAGCTGTAGTAAAAATAATCAATGGCGCAATGGTTCAGTCATTGCTTGCTGATTCTGTCTATAATAAATTTCGCTGCAGATGGGAACCCTTTTATCGTGGCAGTGTAGCTGCCGAATTTGGAAATACTTATACCCTTGAAGTGAGCTATGCAGGGAACACGTATACCGCCACTACAACCATAAATCAAACACCCGTTAGTATTGAGTCTGTTGCATATACACCTGAATTTTTTGATGTGTATGGCGGGCATGATGGTGTAATCGTTACCATAAAAGATAATCCCGGCAGGCAAGACTATTACCGTTTTCAAATGAACAGGATGATTGACAGTTCTGTTAATCATGCACATGTATTGGATGAGCTTGTAAATAATTGCGTAGGAGAAAATGAATTATTTCCCGTAACAGATATTGGCAGAATTGTTTTTACAGATGAGAATGCGGACGGGCAAAAATTAAGCTTGCCCATTGAAGTATCTTACGAATATCGCAAGGGAGATTCAGCCTATGTTTTTATGCAGGCGCTGGATAAAAGCTCCGCAGAATTTTATAGAGATCTTGATGAGCAGTTCCAGGCCATACAAAACCCATTTGTAGAACCGGTTTTTATTAATACTAAGATACCGGGCGCCATTGGTGTATTTGGTTCTGCCGTATTATCAGATTCTGTGCTGTTTATTTACCCGCAGGATTTTCCTTAAGGGATGGTTTTTTAACAACTGCACTTCTAAGCCGCTACACTACGCAGTTAAAGATTTTACTTTGTGGTTCTTATAAATTACTCTCAACATAGTTGGCAAAACAATAAGCAAAAGCGGCAAGGCAATGATAAAACCACCTATTACTGCAATAGCTAACGGTTGATGCAATTCTGCACCGGTACCAATGCCTAAAGCAAGCGGCATCAGCGCTATAATAGCGCCAAGAGCCGTCATTAACTTCGGCCGCAGCCTTGTTGAAATTGAAAAGATCAATGCCTCATCAACAGTTTTTTCGTGCAACGATTCTTTGAACTGAAGAAAAGTAAAAATGGCGTTCTCTCCTATTATGCCAACTATCATAATAAGGCCTGTATAGCTGCCAACATTTAGGGGTGTATTGGTAAGAAATAAAGCTAGGTAACTGCCCGCAATGCCAAGAACCGCTATCAATAATATAGTTGCAGCCACCCACACATTTCTGAATAAAAAAAGTATAACACTAAACACCAAAAGGCTGGAGGTAATAAGGATGGTCAAAAGTTCCCTGAAAGATTGTTGCTGTTCGGCATAAGCGCCGCCATATTCAATGCTGTAGCCCACCGGCAATTTTATTGCTGATGATACCTCTTGCTGAATCTGCTTCATAACACTGCCCAGGTCTTTACCTTCAAGCCTCGCCGATATTACACCCATGGTTTGCAAATTCTCTCTTTCAATTTGTGCATCACCGGCCTTAAAGGTTATGTCAGCTAACTGGTCAATAGGCCGCACTGTTCCGTTGGGCATAAACACCGGCAAATTTTTAATATCATTCACGCCGGGGTTGCGGCTGCCGGGATAAACGATCCTGATGTTGCTGGTATATTCATTATCAAAAATGTTTCCGGCAATGTTGCCTTCCAGTGCCGATTGCAACTGGTATTGCAGGGCAACAGGCGTTATGCCATATTGTGCAAGGGCCGGATAATTTGGCTTTACACTTACGGAAGGGCCCGTGATGATAATGCCATCGAACACGTCTGCCGTACCATCTGTTTTTGTAACGATGTCAGCAACTTTTACTGAAAGCTCCTGCAGCTTTTTTTGATCGTTACCGAAAATTTTAATTTCTATAGGCTGTACAGAACTCATCAGGTCGCCAAGCATATCGCCTATCACCTGTCCAAAATCTATAACCAATGCAGGCTGCGACGCTTCAACCTGCTGGCGTATATCCTCAATAACTTCATCAGTAGTGCGGTCTCTTTTTTTCTTAAGCTGGATAAGATAATCTCCCGTGTTAGGCTCTGTGATAAAGAAGCCCATTTGTGTGCCCGTTCTTCTCGAATAAGCCTGCACTTCCGGCACCTTTACAATTATCTTTTCTACCTGCCTCAGCATCTTATCTGTTTCTTCCAGCGATGTACCCGGCGGGGAATTATAATCCAGTACGATGCTGCCTTCATCCATCTCCGGTAAAAAACCTGTTTGCAATTTTGGAAAGATGAGCACAATCAAAAGTATAAGACCGGCAATAAACACCAGACTGATGAAAGGGCGGTGAATAAAGGCTGACACCCATTTTTGATTTTTAACCGTATGTGATTTTATTTCTTTAACAGCTTTGCCTGGCTTATCTTTTTTGGTAAGAAGTAAGTAGACCACAGGCAAACCAATCCATGTTACCAAAAATGAACACACCAAAGTGATGATCATAGTATTGGTCATTACAGAAAAATAAGCGCCTGCAACACCCGTCATTAAAAAGAAGGGAATAAAAATTACAATGGTGCTTATAGAAGAGCCCACCATAGCCGGGAACAAATAATCAATGGCCTTTTTTACAAGTACTGGTGTTGGCTCACCCGGAAACTCTTCATGGGTGCGATGTATTTGTTCAACAACAACAATAGCATCATCAATGATCAATCCTATGGCGGCCGCAATGGCACCAAGCGTCATAATGTTAAAGGTTTCACCAAGCGCATACAGCACAATCAATGTTAAGCCAAGTGTAACAGGTATGGTAATAAGAATTGTCGCACTTGCTTTCAATGATCTCAAAAAAATGACAGCAACAATCAATGCCAGTATAAGGCCTATCCATAAACTGTCGGTAACACTTTTCACACTATCGTTTACAAAATCAGCCTGCACATAATAAGGCTTTATCGAAACGTCGTTCGGCAAAACTTTTTTAAGCTCTTCCACCTTCTTACTCATTTTTGAAGAGAGGTCTATCAGGTTGGTGTTGGGCTGCTTAACCACCGCAAGCAGGATGGCATCTTTACCATTGGCATTTATACGGATAAACTCTTTGGCTTCCTGCACCTGCACGTCTGCAATATCTTTAAGAAGCACAATCCTCTTACCATCATTCTTTACCACAAGATTGTCAAGGTCTGCTTTATTTTTAACCATAGCATCCGTAACCGTGAGATACAGCAAGCGGTAATCTGACAGGTAGCCATTGGATTTTATAAAATTGGTTTGCGCAAGTGCAGCAGATAAAGCATCCGGTGTTATACCAAGCGTGCCCATCTTTTGCGTGTTCAACACTATCCAATATTCTTTTTCTTTTC